>CAZQSL010000008.1:0-53061 GCA_964595945.1 uncultured bacterium | reverse complement strand
CCTCAGCCACACCACATTCGCCGCCAGCGCCATGCGCCTGCAAATCATCACCCTCCCTTCCATCATCACCGCCTGGCACTACGACATTGGTAAAAACAGCGGCCCACGCCTCTCGACCATCATAGCCGGCCACCGCTTCTCATCGGCCTGGAAAGAATGCGTTACCGCCAGCCACTACGCAGGCATTGTCTTCAGCGGCCTCAGCGGCAACCCTGCCACAAGAGTATCGCTGCGCCCCTCATCATCACCTGCCTGGTCAAACATCCTTCCCGATTTCTTTTCCACTGCCTTCTCCGATTTCACCATCACCATCAACGGCCTAACCGAAAGCACTTCCGCACTCGACATCAAGCCCATCGTCCCCGGATACATCGACGATGTCAAACTGCTCCGCGACACCCCGTCAGGCACAAAACTGGTCGCCACCAACAACCGCCTCTACTACAAACAGTCCATCCGAATCCCCTACCGTACAATCACCGAAGGCGCCGGCACATTCCGCATCGAATACCGCACCCACGGCGGCATCAGACACGAATTCTCCTTCGACCCCACAAAACCCACTCTCGATACGGCAAAACTCTCCTTCTCCTCTCACCACTTCACCATGAAACCCAACTCCTCTCGCGAAATAGAAATCATCGCCACCGGCGATCTCCGCACACGCAAAGTCGACATCAAAGCCTTCGCAGAACCACAGATCGACATCCAACCCGCCATACGCTCATCATTCCTGCCCATCAAACACAAAAACTCTGCCACCTTCACCCTCAAATCTCCCACAAAACCCAACCGCGAAATCCTCATCACCACCACACTCCGCTACACCGACAGCCCCGGCATACCTCTCAAAGACTACGCCATCCTGACCATCTCAAAATAATACGGCACGATATGGTTGTCTCCCCCACCTCTCGATTCAATATTGTATTGAATATTCCGCTTTTTACTGCAATAATATGATACTCGTCTCTACAACAGCGCCTGGACCCCCAGCCGCAATCAGAGACAACATACACGGCACCCACAACTCATCTTACGCCGTGCATCACCACAACGACCTGCCAATGGGGGACACACCAATATGCCACACACCAAAAAAGAGCTCTCCACGCTCTACAAAATCATCCAGCTCCTCGGCTCCGGCGACAACATACGCGAAATGCTCGAAGGCATCCTCAAACTCCTCTCCACCGAAACCGGCATGGAACGCGGCATGATCTCAATCGTCGAAAAAGACTTCGGACACTTCTACCTCGACATAGCACCCGACATCCAGGAACGCGAAATCAGAAAAATCCGCTACGAAGCCGGCGAAGGCATCACGGGCCGCGTCCTCGAAACAGGCCGCCCGATGGCCATCCCCAACCTCGAAAACGAACCCCTCTTCCTCGACCGCACCGGCGTCCGCAAAGAACTCAACCGCTCCAACCTCGCTTTCATCTGCGTACCCATCAAATACGGCAGCCGCGTCATCGGCGCCCTCAGCGTCGACACCCCCAACAAGGAAATTGTCTCCCTCGACGAAGAAGTCCTATTCCTCGAAGCCGTCGCACACCTCATCGCCCAACACGTCCACCTGCACCTCATGCAAAACGAAGAAAATCGCCTCGAACGCGAAAACATCGCCCTGCGCTCAAAAGTCGAATCCAACTGGCGCCCACCCGAAATCATGGGCAACTCACGCGCCATGCGCGAAATCTACTCCCTCGTCGAACAGGTCGCCGACTCCAATACCACTGTCATCATCACCGGCGAAACCGGCACCGGCAAAGAACTCGCCGCACGCGCCATCCACCAGTCAAGCCCTCGCGCAGGCGGCCCGCTCGTACTCGTCAACTGCGCCATGCTGCCCGAAAACCTCATCGAAAACGAACTCTTCGGCCACGAAAAAGGCGCCTTCACCGGAGCCTCAGGCCGCCACACCGGACGCTTCGAACGAGCACACGGCGGCACCATCTTCCTCGACGAAATCGGCGACATACCCCCCTCAGCACAAGTCACACTACTGCGCATTCTCCAGGAAAAAGAATTCGAACGCATCGGCGGCACCGAACCCATCAAAGTCAACGTCCGCATCATCGCCGCCACCAACAAAAACCTCGAAGACGCCGTCGCCGAAGGCACCTTCCGCCAGGACCTCTTCTACCGCCTCAACGTTTTCCCCATCCACCTCCCCCCACTGCGCGAACGCGGCGCCGACGTACTGCTCCTCGCCGACTACTTCGTCCAGAAATACGCCCGCGAACTCAACAAAAACATCATCCGCATCTCCACCCCCGCCATCGACACCCTCATGGCATACCACTGGCCCGGCAATGTCCGCGAACTCGAAAACTGCATCGAACGAGCCGTCCTCCTCTCCACCGACGGCGTCATCCATGTCCACAACCTCCCTCCCTCTCTCCAGATGGAAACACGCGACATCCGCGAACTCAAAGGCGGCTCTCTCGAAAAAATGGTCGCCTCCTACGAAAAAGAACTCATCGTCGAAGCCCTCAAACAGTCCCGCGGCAACCAGTCCGACGCCGCACGCCGCCTCAAGACTACCAAACGCGTCATCCAATACAAAGTCATCAAATACAAAATCGACTGCACCAAACTAAAAGGCACTTCCTGACGCCACTCACGACACTTCGCCCCCCCGCCAATATCTTGCCCGACCGCTATCATACGTAATTACACGGCAGGCACTGACACCGAGAGCGATCCGAAAGCATATTGCGGTTGCAATAGAAACTATCTACCGCAGCGCGAAGCACAAATAACCGTTATCCCGAGTTGCAAACCGATAAGTACAACCAAAAACAACCATATTAGACTTCTTCTTTCGAAATACGACAGAAATAATAGGCCTTTTTGATATTGGGCGGGGTTCTCCGCCCCCCCCGCCACTCCATACATAATTACTTCTATGAACGCGAATCTCTATTATTCCATGACGAGCCTTTTGTCAGACTACTATACTGAATATCAATAGAAATTCCCTACCACAATTTATCGAAGCGATCCGATAGAGCAGCCTTATATCAGGCGGGGATAAACCCAGCCCCCTTCGAAAAACAGTCATGATCTATCCATGAAATCCGTGTCAAAAAATCTTTTATAGTTTTCGGGTGATACACCAGATCATCCCGGCAGACCATAACCATACATAGGGAAATTCAATTGATATTTCATATAATTCAGACCGATTCGCGGTCATAGAAGCAACATGTATATCGGCGGCGCGGGGTGCATAGCACCCCGCCCAACATTTGGTAAGCCCATTATTTCCGTCGTATATCTATAGATGAAATCCAATGTGATCGTTTTTGACGATACTAATCGGTTGGCAATCCGGTATTAGACTATATCCTGGATCATCGGTTTTGCGCAAAAAACCGCGTTGACATCCCGCGCCTATTTGTTTCTGAAATGGACCAGGCATTCTTCGGGCGTGTCGAATATCGCAAATACTCTGGTGAAATTAAGCAGGCTGAAAAGTTCCATCAGAGTGTCCGAAAGCCCCGTGATGGCAACATCGTGCCCGCGTTGCACGGCGAATTTTTTCATCGCCACGAGCGAGCCGAGGCTCACGCTGTCGATGATGTCGATCCTTGATAAATCGAGGACGATGTTCATTTCATTGGCTTCGACGATGCGCTTGACGTCGGCGAGGAATTCCTTGGCGTTGCGAAAGGTAAGCTCTTTTGTCTCCGGTACTATCACGACGGCGCTTTCGCCGACGGTCACGGAAAGCGGCGGGCGGCCATATTCGTCCATATCATTATCTCCCCACATTGCCGGATCGGCCTTTGTCAGTCAAACCAGGGTGCGGCTCCGTCGAGCTCGGAGTAGACAGCGCCCTGCATGACTTCGGCGGCCTCTTCGACGGTTTCCATGATCTGGATCACAGAGTCGAGCCGCATCAGCCCGAAGAGGCTTTTCATCTTCTCATCCCTTATCACGAGGATCACGTCGCCGCCCATGCGGCGCGTAAACAGCAGGATCGGCACGAGCATCCCGAGGCTCAGGCTGTCGAGAAACTTCACCTTTGTAAAATCTATCACTATCCTGTTGTACTCGTCGCTGATCGACGCGCGTATCTTGTCGAAAACATCCTCGTAGTTGTTGAACTGTATATACTCAACGAGGATCGTCACGATCCGTATCCCTCTGTAATCCTTGACCGTCGTGTAGATCATTTCCGGTTCCTGCAAATTATGACTTGATAGAATTATACCAACAACCGGCCCGCATAAACCATCCACGATAAACTTTCGGCAACATTTACCGCCGGGGGTTTCCCAAAAATCATATTCGGCATACTATTATATTATCACGAGACCTTGTCTCATAAAAGCCAATCCTGGTCTCTCCGGAGCGCACATCACAACAGTGGAACAGACGACATCCAGAAAATCCCCCCTCTTCATCCGCGCACTCACCGTCCGCCAGTCGCTTGACACGCCCACCGACGGCCGTGTCGAAATGCGCCTCGAAAACATGCGCTCCACCCCATTCGCCAATTCCATGATCGTCATTTCTTTCTACGACTACGAAGGCCGCATCCGCGACCGCGTCAATATCTCCCTCCCGCCATTCGCTCCTGGCGAAATCCGTAACGTTTCATCTTTTATCCGTCTCAAGAATTCTAATTTTTTCACTTACACTGTAAAATTAAGACTCGCAGGTCAATAATCACGGCCGGCAACCAATAATATTACATGATGATATATACCAATTTTCTTCGGGGGGAAACACACCTTGAACGACAACACATCACTATCCGTCGGCCTCTTCGGATTCGGCACCATCGGCGTCGGTACCGCACGCCTCCTCCAGACCAACGCCACCATCATCCGGGAAAAAACCGGCAAAAACATCACTCTTAAAAAAATCGTCGACATCGACATAACTACTGACCGCGGCATCTCCCTCCCGGACGGCACTCTCTCCACCGACCGCGCCGACATCCTCGACGACCCCGAAATCTCTATCGTCATCGAACTCATCGGCGGCTCCGGCATCGCCCGCGAACTCGTATCCCAGGCTCTCTCAAAAGGCAAACACGTCGTCACGGCCAACAAGGAACTCATCGCAAAGTACGGCGACGAACTCATCGCCCTCGCGCGCGCCAACAACGTCCAGCTCCTCTACGAAGCCTCTGTCGGCGGCGGCATCCCCATCCTCACCCCCCTCCTAACATGCCTGCGCGGCAACACCATCAACCGCGTCCTCGGTATCGTCAACGGCACCACCAATTTCATCCTCACACAGATGGATCAGCTCGGCGCCGACTTCGCCCCCACCCTCCGCGAAGCCCAGTCCCGCGGCTACGCCGAAGCCAATCCCACCAACGACATCGAAGGCTTCGACACACGCTACAAGGCCGTCATCCTCGCATCCGTCGCTTTTGGCAAACGCGTCTCCGTCGACGATGTCTACAAAGAAGGCATCACCGCCGTCTCACGCCAGGAAATGGCTTGCGCCCGCAAACTCGGCTACCGCATCAAACTGCTCGCCATCCTCGAAAACGGCGCCGACAGTATCGACGTCCGCGTCCACCCGGTCCTCATACCTGCCGAACACCCCCTCGCATCCATCAACGGCGTCCTCAACGCCGTATACCTCGAAGGCACTCCCATCGGCCCCCTAATGTTCGTCGGCGAAGGCGCGGGACCTTCTGCCACCAGCTCAGCCATCGCGGGCGACATCATCTCTCTCGCCGTCTCCCCAAGCGACGCACCCGGCGCAGGCCCCTGGGACACCTTTTCTCCCACACCCCTCAAACCCGTCGATCATGTCACCAACGCTTTCTACCTCCGCATGACAGTCGAAGACCGTCCCGGAGTCCTCGCCGAAATTTCCCACGCTTTCGGCGCCGCAGGCGTCAGCATACACTCAATGTTCCAAAACCCCACCTCTGGCACTTCCGACGTCGACATCGTATGGCTCACCCACACCACGCCCGAGGGCAAGCTCAACCTCGCTCTCGACGATATCCGCAAACTCCCCTGCGTCCGCTGCGTCGCCTCTGTCATACGCGTACTCGACCCGAAATAAATCTCAACAGCGTATCCGCTGCGTTTTCTCTTTCATCCGGGCGGCCATCATACCGCCCGGAGCCTACCACTTCACCGGAGGACGGCAATGTCCGAAAAAGATACACCCTCGATCCCCGAAAAACCTGTCCACGTCCTCATTTTCGGCAAAGACTACCCTGTCGAACTCATGGTATTCACAAAAACCGTCCCTGACATCGAAACCCAGAAGGTCAATCTCCACACGCGCCTCTCACTCGTCAACTACGGCGAATGCGACATCTTCTACTCATTCGACTGGCCAGCCATCGACTCTCCCGACAACCCGCAACCCATCACTCCTTTCTCCGAATCCGTCTGACGCGCAGACCCGCCAGCCCAGTTCCTTTCCCAGACATTATTTTGTAACCGTTCACAGATAATGAGCGGAGAACCCTTTTTGCAAAAAGGGTTCTCCGCACCTCTCCCAAAAACTCTCTATGTTTGGCTGTTTCTCCTGATTACCTCTGAGACTCAGATGGTCAAAACAAGGGCAGGATTCTTCGCTTCGCTCAGAATGACACCATAAAGAGCAAGTAAAGAATGGTAACTGTTCACAGAAGCGTGGAACCCCTTTTTTTAAAAAGGGATTTCCCGCTCATTTCCTGTGAACGATTACATTTTAATAAAATCCCTTGACGATGGATTTATTCTTGTTAAAATATGAATAGCTGCTCATACATGAGTGTGCCGGAGACAGCGATGGACGCAAAAGACTCTTGCTCATGCCGCCACATACACGAGGATGCCGTCAGGCGCGTCACCACCTCCCTCAAACCCGATGAGACTTTCATGCGCCTCGCCGAGACTTTCAAAGTCCTCGGCGACCCGACCCGCATCCGCATCCTCTACGCTCTTTCGATCGAGGAACTCTGCGTCTGCGACATCGCCATGCTGCTCGGCGTCAGCGAATCCGCCGTTTCGCACCAGCTCCGCGTGCTGCGCAACACTCGCCTCGTCAAACACCGCAAGGCTGGCCGCATCGTCTTCTATTCCCTCTGCGACGACCACATCCGCCACCTTTTCGCACAAGGGCTCGAACACGTCGAAGAGTGACCCTAAGCATATAAAGTTTTTTGGAAGAGGTGCGGAGAAACCTTTGTTTTAAAAAAGGTTTCTCCGGTAGATAATTTCAAATAATTATCCGTATAATCGGATTTTTTTATGGCTTTAAATATGAATATGTGATCATGTATAAGCGTATGTAATACGTCACGTTATAGTTTTCAGGAGTCCACAATGTCAGAAATCAGAGAAATTACCGAAACATCCACACCCGCTCCTGCCGCTTCGCGCGGCTGTGATCACTGCCACGATTTCACAAGCGCGGCAAATGGCGAAAACGGCAGCCACGGCAGCGATAAAGCCTCGGCGCCGCTGTCGATCACCCGGATTTCGCATCACATCCCTACCGCTCTTTCGGGACTTTTCACAGCCGCCGCGTTCATCAGCGGACACTTGGAGGGCACGCCCGGCTTTGTCCCCACAATCCTGTATATTGCCGCCATCATCGCGGGCGGCGCGCCCATCGCGCCAAAGGCATTAGCGTCGCTCCGCAAACTCAATTTCGACATGAACCTCCTCATGTGCATCGCCATCATCGGAGCGGCGGCCACGGGCAACCTCGAAGAGGGCGCGATGGTCGTATTTCTGTTTTCCGTAGCCGAATGGCTCGAAGACTACACGATCGACCGTGCGCGAAACGCCGTGCGTTCGCTCATGGCTCTCGCACCCGACACTGCGAGGGTCATACGCGATGGCAGGGAAATATCCATCGCTGTCGCGGAAATCGTGCCGGGAGATACAGTCATCATCCGTCCAGGCGAAAAAATTCCCATCGACGGCGCAGTCATCTCCGGCTCATCGCACATCGACCAGTCACCCATCACCGGCGAGTCGATACCGGTCGAAAAAAACGCGGGCGACTCCGTATTCGCCGGCACACTCAACGGCAGCGGCGCACTCGATATCACCGCCACAAAAATCTACTCCGACACCACGCTCGCGCGCATCACCCGAATGATCGGCGACGCGGGCGCGAAAAAGGCGCGCGCCGAGCGTTTCGTCGACACTTTCGCACGTTACTACACTCCCGCAGTACTCATCGCCGCCACTCTCGTCGCCACCGTGCCGCCACTTGCCATGGGACTTGACTTCAGCGACTGGCTCTACCGCGCCCTCGTACTCCTCGTCATCGCGTGTCCCTGCGCATTTGTCATATCGACACCCGTCGCAATAGTCGCCGCGCTATCGACCGCAGCGCGCAACGGCGTACTCATCAAGGGCGGCCTCCACCTCGAATCCCTTCGCCGCCTCACCGTCATTGCGTTCGACAAAACTGGCACCCTCACCACCGGCCACCCGAAAGTCACGGCCATCACGACTTTCGACGGCATATCCGAACACACCCTGCTCTCCATCGCCGCGTCACTCGAATCCCGCTCCGAGCACCATATCGCAAAGGCAATACTCGCTGCCGCCAGCGAACGCGATGTCACTTTCCGGCAACCTTCAGGGTTTGAGTCGCTTTCCGGCCTCGGAGTAGCTGCCGCGATCGACGGGCGCCTCTATTTCGCGGGCAGCCACAGGCTGATGCACCAGCGCGGCACATGCACAGGCGGCGCTCACGAGGCAATCGCGGCAGCCGAAAACACCGGACATACGATCATCACCATCGGCTCTCAGACGTCAGTGCTCGGATACATTGCAGTAGCCGACGAACTGCGTCCCGGAGCCGCAGACGCGATCCGGAATATCAGAAATAGCGGAGTGGGGAAAATCGCCATGCTCACGGGCGACAACGGAGCGACAGCCGCCCGGGTGGCCGGTTCGCTCGGCATCGAGGACGTGCGCGCCGGGCTCATGCCAGAGGACAAGATCGCGGCTGTGCGAGGACTTGCTGCCGGCAAAGAATATGTTGCAATGGTCGGCGACGGCATAAACGACGCCCCCGCGATGGCAGCGGCCGACATCGGCATCGCCATGGGCGGCTCGGCGACTGACACCGCTCTCGAAACGGCAGATATTGCCCTCATGGCGGACGACCTCTCGAAAATCCCGTTCGCCATCTCTCTCAGCCATGCCACGACGAGCGTTATCAGGCAAAACATCATCATGGCGATCGGCATCAAGATGATATTTCTCGCCGCCGCGGCGGGAGGAGCGGCAACCCTGTGGATGGCAGTATTCGCCGATACCGGCACCGCGCTCATTGTCGTCGCCAACAGCCTGCGCCTGATGAAACGCAGCTCCGGCAGAAATGATCTGACGGTCTGTCGCATATCAGGAATATGATTCGGTGTTCAGCTTTTTTTCGGATTCCAGACCTCATCGGCGGCATGGGGGGCATATTCGGCGATGAGGGCATCGGTGATACGGCCTGATTTAGCGATTTCGCCATACATGAAGGCGCTTTTTCGCGGGGTGCGTTCGAAGGTCTGGGGGTCGTAGGCGACGAGGCCGAATTTTGTGCGGTAGCCTTCTTTCCACTCGAAGTTGTCGATGAATGACCAGTGGAAGTAGCCGCGTACGTCGGCGCCGTCTTTCATGGCGCGGTCGATCTGTGCGAGGTGTCGGAGGATGTAGGATGGGCGCTGATTGTCGGTGACATCGGCGATGCCATTTTCGAGGATGTAGACGGGACGGCCATAGCGTGTGGCGGCGTCCATGATGACGTTGTAGAAGCCTTGCGGGTAGACTTCGTAGCCCATTTCGGTCTTTTCGGTATCGGGGTCGAGAGCGAGGGAGGAAAATCCGATCTGTGCTCCGAATTTAGGCGGAAATTCGACACGGAAGCGTGTATAGTAATTGACGCCGACATAGGTCTGGGTCTTGGCGAGTCCGGGGATGACTTCGTAGAGACCGAAGGGGAGCGGGACTTTGCCGGTTTCGATGGCGTCGATGAATGCGGTGTTGTGGCAGTAGCGGAGAGCTCTGTGCAGTCCTTTGTCGATGGGATTTTCCGGATGGATCGGCACGACATCGGCGACGGCCATGGCGATGCCGACTTCGGTGCGGGCGCGTACGCCGCGCTGTTCGGCGCTTTTCATGATGTCGTGGTATGCGTTGCCGTGGACGCGGAGGAGATTTTTGAAGACTTTGCCGGCAAGGATGGGGTCTTTCTTTTCGGGTGGGAAGACGCCGCCGAGATAGCTTGCGAGTACGGGGACCATGGGTTCGTTGAGCGTACACCAGATGTCGATGTAGGGGGCGAGGCGGTCGATGACAAGGCGGACGTAGTCGCCGAACCATTTGACACTCTGGGAATTGGTCCATCCGCCCTCGTCGGCCATCCATTTTGGCAGTACCCAGTGATAGAGGGTGACGCAGGGTTTGATGCCGCGTTTGTGGAGTTCCTTGAGCACGTTTTCGTAGTGCAGGATGGCTTCTTCGGAATACTGGCCTTTGCGGGGTTCGATGCGCGCCCATTCGATGGAGAAGCGGAATGAGTTGAGACCAAGTTTTTCCATGAATGCGAAGTCTTCCGGATAGCGGTGGAGCATGTCGCAGGCGGGGCCTGAGACGGAGCCATCGGTGATCTTGCCGGGGATCTGTTCCCATGCCCACCAGTCGGAGTGCTCGTTGTGGCCTTCGACCTGATGCGAGCACACGGCGGTGCCCCACAAAAATCCTTCGGGGAATTTGATTTCTTTCGCGCTCACTGTTCACCTCTGTTGTGTTGGGATTTTCGGACATTCCGGAGATGTCCGTCAGGCCTTACAAATGCAATAAAGCAGAGTGTAAGAATAGGTCACAGTTTACCCCAAAGATGCGGTGATGACAACAGATTTTTATTGTGAAAGTGAAGGCGAAGGGCAGAACGCGCAAATATATTCGTGGCAAGATGATTGACAAAAAGCGAGGGTCATAATTAAATAGTGTAGGATGCCGCATGCGGAAATCGTGCTGCGGCGTTTTGTCTGTTGCGGCGAATAATTGCCGGACGAGCCGGGCGGCGCATATTTTGCGTGTGTCCGGTCAAGTAAAAATCTACGCTCGGGGACGGTATAATGCTAAGAATCAATCACAACTTCTCAAAAATGGTTTTTGCGTTCATCGCAACACTTGTCGTATGTTTCGCATCAAACACACTCGCCGCCCAGACCAAAGTCAACATCCTGCTCGAAGACGACAATGTGCTGATCTACAATGGCAAGAGCGCCGGCTACACGCAAAATCAGACACTATATGTCGCTCGCAACGGACAGCAGATCGCACAGCTCAAAGTCAAAATCGTCACCGATCACTATATCATAGCACACATCGAGTCAAGGACAGGCGTGGTCGCGGAGGGCGATGTTGTCATGGCAAGCGCCGGCGATGTCCCCTCGACTGTCGTCGGCCAGAGACCCAAAGTGAAAATCATCGGCGACGAAGAGCCCAAGCCTGCCGCCAAAAAGAAAAAAGAAGATGACAATAATGATGATAAGAAGATAGAAAAGAAAACCGACACGAAAGACGACAAAAAAACTGTCGCGAAGAAAGATGACAAAAAAGAAGATAAGAAGGTAGAAAAGAAAACCGACACGAAAGACGACAAAAAAACTGTCGCAAAGAAAGATGACAAAAAAGAAGATAAGAAGGCCGAAAAGAAAACCGACACGAAAAAAGAAGACAAGAAGCCCGTCGCCAAGAAAGACAAAGACGACGAAAAACAGGTCGAACCCAAGGTCATCGCCCGCGAACCCTACTACTCGATACACACCGGCTACTTTTTCCTCAATGAAGACCTCCCCGGCGCCGACATCAGTAATGACGCCGCCCTCGTAACCTCCGTCGAATACTGGGTGCCCCGCAAACACAACACTCACCTCGTCTACAGCGTCATGTACACCAGACCCCAGTCCGAAACCATCTACAACGGCCAGCACATCGCCATCCGCACCAGAGTCGTCGAATACATGGGCTCTCTCGTGTGGGACGATCTCCAGCTCGGCAAAAAGAGCAAAACCAGACTGCCCAGCGGCATCTACGGCGGCATAGGAGCCGCATACAGGACATCTTCCTCACAGATCAGTTGCTCCGTCAGTTGCGAAGGCACCAACGATGTGATCGTCAAGACCAACGAGGGCTTCGACTATCTCGGCATCCTCGGCATCAAGGCATACAAGAGCGCCGACGTGCGCATGATGTACAGCCTCGACGAAGGATACTACACCATCGACGTAGGCACAAAATTCTGATCACCCGGACACTTTCCGCCGGATCGACGTCAAGGAGTCGCCCGATGCAGCCCCGCAGCCGGCCGCAAAGCATTCCCATGACGCATCCGGCGGCGGCAAGTCGGCACTGTACCCGCACAGCGGCACGGCATATCCTCCAGCCCCATATTTCAGACAACGGACCGCAAAAAGACACCACCATGACAACATCCAAGAGGCGCGCAAATGACCACCGATGACAGACTGCCGAAATACGCTCTGTACGAAAAATATCCAGCGATAGAGTCCATACTGCCAAGAGAGACAATCGGCGAATTCCCCACACCCATACAGGCAGCGCCCGGACTCGCCAGCCACATCGGCGTCGGACAGCTCTACATCAAGCGCGACGACCTCTCCCACCCCCTCTACGGCGGCAACAAAATACGCAAGTTAGAATACCTCATCGCCGACGCAAAAAAACGCGGCGCGAAAAAACTCCTGACCTTCGGCGGCATCGGCTCCAATCACGCACTCGCCACCACCATACATGGCCGCGAGCACGGCCTGCCGACCATCAGCATGCTCGTCCCTCAACCCGTCACCCCAAGCGTCAAGCGCAACCTCCTCACAGGCCACCACTTCGGCGCCGAACTCTGCCTCGTCCCGCGCGAAACGGACCTGCCGGCCGAAACTGTGAAAAAAGTCGTCCAGCGCACCATCTCCGATGGCAAACCGCCATACGTAATACAGTTCGGCGGCTCCACGGGGTTTTCCACAATCGGCTACATCAACGCGGCGTTTGAACTCGCCGCACAGGTCGAAGCAGGCCTGCTGCCCGAGCCCGACTATGTCTTCGTCGCCATCGGCACCTGCGGCACCGGCTCCGGCCTCGCTGTCGGCCTGCGCGCCGCCGGACTCAAAACAAAAGTGATTGGAGTTAAAGTTACAGCCTGGATTTCCAGCAACAAAGTTGTCAACTCATCCCTCGCCAATTCCGCAATGCTGAGACTACACAGAGCCGACTCGTCTTTCCCTCTCATTGTCACCACGCCACTCGACATTGAAATGGAAACCGATTATTTCGGCGAGCGATACGGAGCATTCACCCCCGAGGGCATGAAAGCCATCGAATTGATGAAAGAACACGCCGGTGTAAACATCGAGGGCGTATACACCGGAAAAGCTTTCGCCGGCCTCATGGGCTGCGTCCACAAGCGTAATCTCTCCGACAAGGTTGTAGTCTTCTGGAACACCTACAACTCGTCAGACATCACGCCATACGCCGAACAGCATGACTATACGGAACTCCCCGAAGAATTCCACCAGTTCTTCAACATGCCGGAGCATTCTCTATAGTGCATCGCCGTTGAGCGCCAGAGACGCATCATGCAGACCCGGGAAAGCCTGTTCTGCCGCAAACACCAGAAATCAGGTCGCACATTGCGAGGACTGACCGCCACCGTCCCCTCACGGACGGGAGCCAGCCCGCGCTCATTACCCCGCATACGCGGCCTCAACGCCCTTGTCCGCCCGCCCGCCGGGCATATCCCACCGCCTTGAATGGCAAGAAGTCAGAAACAATGAAACCTACACAGAAGTACTACAAAAGATCCGAATCCAAAAACACTCACATCGTCATCATGGGTGACAGCCGTGACATGGCCACCCTCAAGGACGAAGCGCTGCACCTCGTCGTCACATCTCCCCCGGAATGGCCCGAAACCTTTACGAGCGAAGCCGCCACCCCAGCGGCGATCCTCGAATCACTCGCCGCCCTGACCCTCGTGTGGCGCGAATGCCACCGGGTACTCGTCCCCGGCTGCAACATGTGTGTACATGTCCGGGGCGCGGCCCCTGTCCCCAATCCCTTCGCGCGGCCAGTCTTCCACGATGCAGCACAGGCCATCTCAGTCACCTGCACGGCCGCAGGCTTTATCCCGGCAGGCACCATAGTATGGTACCGCGACCCCGTCGACGCGAGAAAAATACTCGACAACGCTCCAGACATCCCCCGCCAGGAATCCCCTCAACCCGACAACACCGATTTCATCCTCATCTTCCGCAAAGACGGCGAACCGCCCCTTCCAGACATCGACGCCGCCTCTAAAGCCGCCTTCTCCGAAAAAGAACGCAAGAAACTCTTCTCCGGCCTCTGGGTCTTCCCGGGCGCTCCCGGCGAAGACGACAACCCCAATCCGCCATTCTCCGAAGAGCTTCCCCGCCGCCTGATAAAAATGTTCTCTTACCCCGGCGAAACGGTCCTCGACCCATTCCTCCGCGATGGCGCGGTCCTCACGGCCGCTCGGGACCTCGCGCGCCATTCCGTAGGCTTCGAGACCGACGAATTCTATGTCGACATCCTCCAGCGCAGAGGCATGCCCCACAACGTCAAATTCGTCAACCCGCAGACACCCGACGAAACCACCCTCGCATTCCGCGAAAAACTCGCCGCCGACTCACTTTCTTCGATGTTCTCTTTTCTCCACTCACAGCAGATCGTAGCCGCGCCGGCACAGCCCACGCACTTCGTCGACCGCCAGCCGCTCAAGAGCGATTACCAGTCAGAACGCCGCTCATACAACAGCGACAGATACCAGAATCGCCAGTACAAAACCGAAAACCGTCAGTACATCAACAAAAACGCACCCCCACCGCCCGAAGGCAACTTCATCACTCCAATGCCCGAGCCGGTCAATCCACAGATCATCACACCCTCAAAAGCCCCCGCTCCCCCGAAACCACGCGAAGCTGTCGTCATGTCTTTTTCCAATCTCGATCACGCAAAACTCGACAACGGCAGCGACGTGCGCCTACTCGGCGTACTCGTGCCAGGCGAATTCTACAGCCGCAATCCCGGCATATACCGACAGGCATTCACCTATCTCAAAAACCTCGTCGAAGGCAAAAAGGTTATCCTGCAGGACGGCGGCAACCGCAGGGGCACCACCTCTTATTACCTCATGCTCGAATCCGGAGAAAACGCCAACGAAATGCTGATCGCCGCCGGCTATGCGCTCGCCGATCGCGAAAACGCTCACAAAGAAGTCCGGAAATTCGAGCGGCTCGAAAAAAACGCGCGCGCCAAAGGGCTCGGCATGTGGACCATCCAAAAGACCGACAACCCGCGCTGAACATGCTCCGCCGACTGCCACAAGCCGGAAGCGCCCCCCAGCCAGCGCTTCCGGCAGAAATTCCCACAACAATGATTTTCATCGACACACACGCACATCTCTACCTCGAACAGCTCAGGGACGAAACTCCTGAAATCGTCGCCCGCGCCGCGGCAGCAGGCGTCGCAGCCATCATCGACACGGGCCTCGACTACGCAACCAACCTGCTCGCGGCGGCCAACGCCGCGGCTTTTCCAAACGTATTCGCCACAGCCGGATTCCACCCACACGAGGCAAAGCACTACGACCACGCAAAATTCGCAGACCACATCGCGGAGCTCTCGGACTCATTCATCGCGTTCGGAGAAATCGGACTCGACTACTTCCACAACTTTTCACCGCAGGACGTACAGCGGGCTGCCTTCGCCGATGCGCTCCAGACTCTTGTCCCGCTCGGCAAACCCATCGTGTTTCACTGCCGCGACGCCCACTCCGACATGCTCGCCATCATCCGCGAAGCCGCCCCCGGCGGACTGCCAGGCGTCATGCACTGCTTTTCAGGCGATCTCGATTTCCTCGGATCCTCACTCGCACTCGGTCTCCACGCCGGAGTCGACGGCCCCATATCGTTCCCGCGCAGCGAACAGCTCCGCGACGTCATCCGCACCGCACCCCGCGACCGCATACTGCTCGAAACTGACTGCCCCTATCTCGCACCACAGAAATTTCGCGGCAAACGCAACGAACCCTCCTACATCCCTCTCATAGCGCAGGCAGTCGCCGACGCACGCGGCGAGTCTCTCGAAGATGTCGCCCGCTACACCACCGCCAACGCGGCCGCTCTTTTCGGACTGCCACTTGAGGATTTCCCCACCTCCGATGCCGTACGGTAAGTCATAGCCTCACTTCTCTCCGGAGTCCCGTCATGAAGCGCATCGTCGTGATCTCTGACACTCACTTTTCCATCTCGGCACAGAAGCTGCCTGCCGCAGTCATCGAGGAAATCATCCTCTCGGACATGGTGCTACACGCCGGCGACATCACATCACACTCTCTTCTCGACTATCTCGAATACGAACTCCAGAAGGAAACCTTCGCCGTAATGGGAAACTGCGACATGGCGCGCGACGCGAAACGCACGCCTCTCAAACGCATCGTACGCGTCGAAAAACTCCGCATCGGCCTCATCCACGGATACGGCGGCTACTACGATATGGAGCAGCGCATCTCCGGCGAATTCCCCCCCGATGTGAAGTGCGTGGTATTTGGGCACACACACCATCCATGCAACCGGATCATCGACGGACGCCTCTACTTCAATCCCGGCACACCGACCGCCCGCCGCCACTCGACTGGCCAGCATTTCGGCATACTCAATGTCGACGGCGAATCCGTCACAGGCGAAATCAGGCCGCTTTCGCAATCCCCGGGATAATAATCGAAAGAAGTCACTGCCATGTCTCTCAAACCCCGCATACGTCCTGTCGAAGTATTTCCTGTAATGATCGAAGGCGAACGTACATTCTGCGTGCGCGACCCTTTCCACTACATCGAAAACACGCTTTTCCTCAACGAATTCACCTTTTTCGTCTTTTCCCATCTTGACGGCACCCGCACCCTCGAAGACATCCGCGCCCTCGTGCTCGAAAAGACTTCGGTCGATGTGCCGCCCGAAGAATTCGCCCAGTTTACGGACCGCCTCGATGAAATCTTTCTGCTCGACAACCAGCGCTTCGCCGACTATCTGAAAGAACTCGAATCGGTCTACACCGCGTCCGATCTGCGCCCCATGATCCACTCTCGCGCATGTTATCCCGATGCCCCCGATGCCTTCCGGTCCGAGCTCGACAAGTATTACGAAAACGCCGGACTGCCCGCGCCCGCCGCCAGCCATCGCGAAACTCCTGACACTGCGCCACAGACGACTACAGGCATAATCGTGCCGCACATCGACCCGCACCGCGGCGGTCTCGCATTCGCTCTCGCCTACTCACGCATCATCGGCCGCAGGCCCGATCTCTATGTCATCCTCGGCACCGGTCATGCCGGCGGCAACAACATCTACACGGCCGTCCCCAAAAGCTTCGCCACGCCGCTCGGCAACATCCCCGTCGACACGACTGGCATACAGTCGCTCCGATCTTCTCTCGGCGATTCGATCCTGCTTGACAATTTCATTCACCGCGCAGAGCATTCCATCGAGTTTCAGGCCGCGTTCCTGAGCCACCTGTGGGACGGCGCGGACATGCCGCCCATCCTGCCGGTTATGTGTTCGTCATTTCAGGAGTACATCACGAGCGGCAGCGACCCGTCAGGCGAAATCCCGGTCGCCCTTTTCATCGAAGCTCTCAAAATCGCCATCGGCGGCCGCGACGCGTGCTTCATCGCTTCAGCCGACCTCTCACACATCGGCAAACGGTTCGGCGACGAATTCCCTCTCCATCCGGCTCTGCGCGACCACATTCGCGAAGAAGACCTCTCTATGCTCGAATCCGCCGCCGCTCACGATCCAAAAGCATTCTTCGAGTCCGTCGTCCATGAGCATGATCCCCGGAGGATATGCGGCGCCTCCTCGATCTACACCATGCTCAGCGCCATGCCCAAGTCTTCGGGCGAACTCCTCATCTATGAGCAGTCATTCGAAGAGCACACCGAGTCGGTCGTCACTTTCGCATCCATGGTGTTTGATACCGGGTCGCAAGCCGATTAGTAATATCGGGAAAATGACTGTGGCAAATTCCCGCTTTTGTGGAAATCCCATTTGTCCTGATTGTCGAATGTTACTTGATGAAATTTGGCGTTAAGAAGAGAGGCGGAAATCCTGTCCGGCAATCCGTCCGGAGTCGAGTACTGCGGTACGGCATTCGAGGGCTTTCGCGAATAGC
This sequence comes from uncultured bacterium, assembly GCA_964595945.1. Classification (GTDB taxonomy): domain Bacteria; phylum UBP15; class UBA6099; order UBA6099; family JAJRTR01; genus CAZQSL01. The sequence continues at coordinate 34,858 of CAZQSL010000008.1, read as the reverse complement.
CTGTCGTGAGTAGTGACGAGCGCGCAGCCGCCGGAGGCGCAGTGGGATTCGATAATGTGAGGCAGGGTGTCTGCGAAGGCGGCATCCAGGCTTTTGGTGGGTTCGTCGAGCAGCAGCACGGTGGGGCGGTGGATCGTGGCTCGGGCGAGCGCGAGCCGCTGTTTCATGCCTGCCGAGTAGCTGCGAACGGGTTTGCGACTTGCATCGGTGAGTCCGAATGTTTCGAGTGCGGCATCCACGCGATCCTTGACATCGGTTGCGGCGACATCACAGAGAGCCGCGAACAGTGCGAGATTGTCACGTCCCGAGATACGGGCAAAAAAACCGCGCTCGCTGTCTCCGGCAAATCCGATGGCTTTTTTTGCCGCTGCTGGTGCGCGAGCGATATCGTGCCCGCAAATGGTGATCGTGCCCATATCGCAAGTGATCACACCGGCGCAGCATTTCAGCAGCGTGGTTTTGCCTGCACCATTGGCGCCGGTCAGGATGAGAGTTTCACCAGGGGCAATATTCAGGATAATGTTGTCGAGTGCAGTTAAGCGAGCCGCGCCCGGCGCCGCGCCGCGAAACACTTTTGTCACTCCAGCGATTTCGAGGCTCATCGGCGTTCCTTTTCCGATACTTCTGATGCGTCAATCCACGGTTGAGTCGGTTTTTTCGAGAGCTTCTTTCTTTGTGACTGGCAGGACTCTGAAAAGGCTGACGTTCGGGGGCACGAATTCCATTTTCGTGAATGTCGAGGCCACGCCGTTTTTCGCGCCGGTCCAGTATTCTTCGTACCACAGGCTGGTATTGGTCCAAACGCCTTCTCCCGCTGTCCTGTAGGCCGGGTCGAGCATGGCGAAATGTCTGGAGCCGTCTTTTGCGGGCCCTTCGTATCTGAAATACTTGTCCTGATATTTTTCTGTCCTCATGTCGAAAAATCTGAATTTATAGCCTGATTTTATCATCGGAGCGCCGGCTAGCATAAAGCCGAGTTCCGCATATTGCGGGACGGTATTTTTTTCGATCGGGAAGGTCTTCTGCACCTTGCCGTCACTTCCGTATCTGACGATGATGCGGTTTTTAGCGTAATCGAACACTGCGGTCTTTTCGACATCGGTTTTCGAGCCGATCAGGGAGCCGCTTTTCGAACTCCATTGCGGATTGTAGTTCGAGTAATTGTCAAAGTAGTGGAATTTGTATCGTGATGACAGCGGCAGGCCTGTTTTTGCGCTCATGACGACAGTCTGTTCAATGTTGAAATCCAGTACATTGGCACTGTAAACCGATTCTCTCAGGACAAGCTGTCGCGTGAGCACGACATTGCCGGCGGAATTTCTCGTGACATTTATGTGGACGTAGCCCAGGCGAAACTCCTTTTGCCTGATCTGGGGGAGAATGATCTTGTACCACGAGTCCTGATTGGGGATGGCGGCGGCTCTGATCATGGCAGGAGTTACGATGATGGCGGATTTGATGTCGTGGCTGCTCGCGCGCTCGTAGGCGATGGCTCCGGAGCAGCATATCAGGGCCACGGCCGCGAGTGCGATCATTGTCAGTCTCATCATTTTTCTTTTCATTTCTGGTGTCCAACCTTTCGGGTCAATGCCGGACCGGCTTTCAGATAATAATATACTCACTAATTGTCTCCGCGTCATCCTCTGGCAAATTCCCCTGCCGGTATCGCCCGCGCGCATATCCACGCCCGACTATTCTATTATCCACCACTTTGTTATAAAATTATTATCCGGTACAGTGGGATCAGCAGGGTATAGTGAAATTAAAAATATACAACGAGGTGTAGAAAATGGCAGAAAAAAGAAAACTCAGAGCTGGCATACTCACGGGCGGCGGCGACTGCGCCGGCCTCAACCCCGCGGTGAAATGGGTCGTCAAAGGCCTCCTCGACGAACATCTGGGCGCCGAATACAATCGTGAATTCGAAGTCTTCGGACTCCTGCGCGGCTGGGCCAGCCTCGCCAATGTCGATTTCGAAAAGGGCATCAACGACACCGAATACGTCATGCCCCTCAATGAAAAAGTTGTCAGAAAATGGGATCGCTACGGCGGCACCATGCTCGGCTCTTCACGCACCAATCCCCTCAAGTCAAAAGAAACCCTCAAAAGAGTTTGCGATGCCGTCAAGGCGCTCGAACTCGATGTCGTAGTAGGCATCGGCGGCGAAGATACGCTCGGCGGCGCACACGGCCTCATGCTCGAAGGCGTCCCCGTATGCTGCATTCCCAAGACCATCGACAAAGACCTCTGCGCCACGGACTACACTCTCGGATTTTCCACAGCCGTCGAAGTCATCCGCCAGGAAATCGCCCGCATCCGCACCACTGCCGGCTCTCACCACAGGGTATTCATCGTAGAAATCATGGGCCGCCACGCCGGTCACCTCTGCCTCCACGGCGGCATCGCCGGCAACGCCTGCATGATCCTGCTCCCCGAAGTCGATTTCGATATGGAAAAGGTCGGCGCCATCCTCAAACAGCGCCGCGAAAACGGCGCGCGCTATGACATCGTCTGCGTCGCCGAAGGCGCAAAACCGACACATCGCAAAGAACAGCTCCAGGATAAGGAACTCGACGAATTTGGCCACGTCCGCCTCGGCGGCATCGCCGAATGGATGGGCAAGGAACTCAAGAAACAGGGCTTCACCGAAGTCCGCCACGTCATCCTCAGCCACCTCCAGCGCGGTGGCGAACCCCAGGCCTTCGATGTCCGCATCGGCAGAGCCTACGGCCTCGCCTGCGCCGAACTCATCATGCAGGAAAAATTCGGACGCATGGTCGCCCTACGCGACGGCATGATCACTTCCGTCCCCATGACCGATGCCATCCGCAAAGACGAAAACGGCCACACAATACTCAATCTCGTCAACCTCGAACTCGAATACGATATGGAACGCTACATCGCGCGCCGCAAGACCCTCAACACAAAATTCTTCTGAGCCGTCCCCCACGGAGGTTTTTCCTGAAGATTTCAGAATTTCTGCAACATACGATACGCCCGGCGGCACTCGCCGCCGGGCTTGCCGCGGCCTCGTGTTTCAATGCGCTGGCAGCCCCGCCCGTCATCACTCCCCCGAAACCCGGCGCCACTTTTTCTCCCCACTCCGGCATTATCCGAGTCCCTGTCATCTATGTTGACGCTACACGGCAGCTCGCGACTCCCAAAACCTTTTTTGCCAACGACCTCGATGCCCACACTTTCCGCAATTACTGGAAGTCAGCCTCACTCGACCGCTTCGATCCCCACACGCGACTGCTCGAATGGACGCCGCCGGACGGATTTGTGCTCCCGCCCACTACCGACATCGAAAAACCGCCCTCGATGCTCTGGACCACATACGTCTCCGCGATTCGCGAAAAACTCACCGCTGACAACATCCTCGCGCCCGCCTATTTTGACCTCAAGGGATTCGCCGATTCGCCTGATTCGGTCATGGACGGCCTCATTGTCATCACTCCCTCAGCCCACGGCGCTACCTACTACCCCGCTCCCGAATTCGACAAACGTGCCGGCATCAACACTGGTCCCTTCATCATCGCGGGCACCGACGCCACTCCGGCGGAAATCCTCCGCGCCTTCGCCGCCATGACCGGCATCACCGACCGCGCGGCATTTTGCCCACACTGCATCGACACCTGCCCCTCCATCTCCGATCCCTCCGACAAGGGCTTTCCCCTCATCGACGCCGTCACGCGCATCCGGTCCGGCTGGGCGCTTCTCGAAGAACTTTCCGGCCCGCCAGCCACCATCTATTTCGCGCCCTCCCGCACTACCGGAAAAGTCTATTACATCGCTTCCGGCAACGACTACATCCTCATCGAAAACCGCTCCTACGGCGAAGGCTACGACATCTCACTATCTTCACCCGGGCTCGCAATTTACCACCTTTCGTTCGACAGACCGTCACCCACATCGCCCTTCGGCGCCACCACATGCCAATGCGACAGCTCACCCTATGCCGCTGTCTCCAAAATACCCCCATCGGCTCCCCGCGGCCAGCAATTCGCCTGCGGCGCGCCCGCAAATTCCCTCCTTTTCAGAAACGGCGACTCACTCACCCCCGACTACGCCAACCAGTCGCCCACGCCACTCGGCAACAGCTCCCACAATACCAACACCATTACCGGAGCTCCCTCAGGCATCACTATCGACAATATCGACACCATCTCGCACTTCCCCGTCATTTCAGCCCGCGTCGGGATATCACACTAACCCCGCCCGGCACCCCGGAGGAACCCGATCTTGGCACGAACCATCATCAAAATCACCATCATCGCCACCCTTGTCTTCAGCATCATCTCAGTCGCAACTCTCTCTCATCTCAACTCCCCCGTCTCATCATCGTCAGCCACCCGGCGCGTCCGTATCCCCCAGGGCGCAGGCATCGCCACCATCGCCGCCACCCTTCAGTCTCAGAAACTCATCCGCAGCAAATGGTACTTCGCACTCATCGCAAGACAGACCGGCCTCGCATCCCGCATCAAGGCCGGCCTCTTCGATATCTCACCCAATATGTCCACGCGTCAGATCATCACTCTCATCTCCAGCACCACTCCCATCCCAGACCTCAGCAAAATCACCGTCCCCGAAGGCTTCACCACCGCGGAAATCGCTGACCGCATCCAAACCACCAATCTCTGCTCCGCCAGCGAATTCCGCGACATCGCCGCACGTCCAGTACACTACAACATCGACACTCGCGGCTATGACATACGGAAACTCGAAGGCTTCCTCTACCCGGAAACCTACTTCTACGATAAAAACACCACCTGCATAGACCTCGCGCAACGTATGGTCGATCAATTCTTCAAAGTATTCACCCCCGAAAAAATCAAAAACGCACGCTCCCTCGGTTACTCTCTCACCGAAGCCGTCACCATGGCCTCCCTCATCGAAGACGAGGCACAGGTCGACCGCGAACGTCCCATCATTTCCGGCGTACTCTACAACCGCCTCAAAATAGGAATGCTCCTCCAGTGCGACGCCACTATCCAATACATCCTCCCTCAACGCAAACACCGACTCCTCTACAAAGACCTCGAAGTCGACTCACCCTACAATACCTACAAGTACAAGGGATTACCCCCGGGACCCATCAACAATCCTGGCCGCAATTCGCTACAGGCAGCCATCACACCCTCCCGCGTCCCCTACCTTTACTATGTAGCGCGCGGCGACGGCTCACATATTTTCTCCACCACCGTCACTCAGCACAATTCAGCAAAAATACGCATCAAAGCCATGAACCGCCAATAATTTCCCACAAGGCTGCCGCCCATGACCACGACTACCATCCCGCTTCCCACCGCCGCGCCCATCACCTGCGGCGCCCGCACTCTCGTCATGGGCATCATCAACTGCACCCCCGACTCTTTATTCGGACGCAACTTCCATATCAACGACGCACTCGACACCGCCGCAGGCATGATCGAAGACGGCGCCGACATCATCGACATAGGCGGCGAATCCACTCGCCCGGGCTCGCTCCCGGTCTCTCTCGACGAAGAGCTGTCACGCGTCATACCCGTCATCACGGCACTCCGCCGCCAGTTCCCGCTCATCCCCATCTCCATCGACACTACCAAATCACAAGTCGCCCGCGCCGCCGTCGACTCCGGCGCCGATATCATCAACGACATCTCCGCCCTCGGATTCGATCCCGGCATGACGGCCGCCGCCGCAGGCACGGGCGCTGCACTCTGCCTCATGCACATACAGGGCACGCCTGCCAACATGCAGCACAACCCGTCTTACGACACGGACATCATCGACGCAGTCATCACATTCCTGCGCCAGCGCACGCGACTCGCTTCCGACGCCGGCGTCCTCCCATCGAAAATCATCATCGACCCCGGCATAGGATTCGGCAAAACCCTCCAACACAATCTCGAAATACTCTCGCGGCTGTCCGCGCTCCGTGTCCTCCCTCACCCCATCCTCATCGGCGCGTCCCGCAAATCTTTCATCGGCACCATCCTCGGCACTGACACCTCCGCCCGGCTCGAAGGCTCGCTCTCCGCAGCCGTAGCTGCCATCGCAACCGGCGCCGACATCGTCAGGGTACACGACGTCAGGGAAACCATCCGCGCCGTGCGCGTCGCCGACGCCATCCTGCGCCATTCCTCAAGGGAGGCTCTCATCAATGCCTGAAATCGACGGACAGGGCATCACCGTAGCGGAAATGGAAGCCATCCTCTGTGACCGCTGCCACAACGCCCCCCTCTCTTACTACTGCCCCGCCTGCGATTATAAAGTATGCAGCGACTGCCTCCCGAAATCATTCAGAAAACTCCCGGCCGCCCTCCAGTGCAAACGATGCGGTCACATCGACAAATCACTTGAAACTCTTATCGGACAGGTGAGCATCTGACACGCTCCTGCCCATATAAATGAGGTGCATCAATGGATAACGGATTCAAAAAATACTGTCCCCTGATCAAACGCGAGTGCCTCCGCGAACGATGCGAATGGTGGAACGCAAACAACAAGGAAGAGTTTTCCCGCTGCGCCATCAATGAAATCAGCAACATGGGCTACAAGCTGTTCCGCATCATGCAGATGCTCGAACAAGGCGCAGACACCGGATTCGCCTCTCGCGCCTCCGGCCCCGGAGCGGCCGCCGCACGGCCCGTCACTCCCTCCACCATGCCGCCACTCGCTCCCGACGACGACTTCCCGGACGACTTCGGCGACGATCCCTTCTGAGCCGCCGCCAATCCTGACGCGAGACTACAATCATGCAGACCTACATCGCCCGTGTCCGCGCACTCATCGCCCGAGACTTCAGGGAAGAGCTCTCCTATCGCTTCAACATCGTCCTCGAACTGGTTTCCGCCTGCTTTCTCGTCCTCGTCTTCTACTACATCGGCAAGGCGGCAGCGGTAGGCGGCGCATCGGCATACACCAACGGCTACTTTGCCTTCGTGCTTCCCGGTCTCGCTTTTTCAGGGTTTATGAACATCTGCATGGGCTCCCTGACAAGTCTCGTCAAGGAAGGGCTCACCAGCGGCACTCTCGAAACCATCGCCGCCACTCCCGCCGGACTCGCTACGGCATTTACCGCCCGCGCAGTCTGGGGCTTCATCCGCGGCGCTACCCGCCTTGCCGTTATATGCGTCGCCGGATACGCCATTGCCGGTCCCGCCGTCTTCACTGCTTTCGACCCTTTCGCCACCGCTGCCGCCATCTCTCTCGGGTTTATCTCCTTTGCCGCTACCGGCATGATCTCGGCTTCAGTCCTCGTCGTTTACAAAAAAGGCGATCCTATAAATATTCTGATGAATTTCCTTACCCTGCTGCTCGGAGGCGTTTTTTTTCCTCCATCGCTACTCCCCGCATGGGCCGCCGGCCTCTCTCAACTGCTTCCCATGACCTACGCACTCGAAATCACGCGGGCAGGCATGGACGGCGCCCCCCCCGCTTCATGGACCGGGGCGCTGCTGCGGTTTTCCATACTCACGGCAGTCCTCGCCGCCACCGGTTTCGGCTGCCTCCGCCGCGCCGTCGCCCGTGCCATGAAAGACGGGGCTCTCGCTCATTACTGATCTCTTATACCAAAAAGCTTTCAAAAGAGTAATATGCGCGGAGGAAACTTTTTGCATAAAGTTTCCTCCACACTTCTTTCAAAAACTCTCATCGCTTATAACGCTTCCCGTTTGTACCGTTTTCATATTACTTGTATGAACCCGAATTCGTCATTAGAATTCGGGATTGCTGTCGCAAGAAGGCATGAAATGCAAGGCGCAAGGGGCATTTTTGCAGTGAGCAGTATTCGTCATACGCAAACAAAAAAATGCACCGGCAACACAGCAGTTCGCCCTTATCGCGACTGCCGGATTCGACAATAACGTACTTTCTATTGACGGATCCGGGATGAACGCAACTTGGTTGTTATACCAGGTTGCAAACCGAAAAGCCAAGGGCTTGGAAGAATATAAACATAACAAGATAGCGCCGGATTTTGGCGCAATCAAGGCGCTTGCGTATGAGCCGAGTGATCCTATGGCCTGTGGGGAAAAGCGGGCGGTGTAGCCGGGGAAATGTCATATCACGGTGTTGACTGTGGTGAGCGGGATGAGCGAGGTCATTCGATGAAGTCGCCGGGTTTGATGCTGTCGACGAAGTTTTTGAATTTCTGGAGTTCTTCGTCGTCTGGTGGCACGCTGCTGTTGATGGAGGCTTCGCGGACGATCTTTCTGGAAACGTAAATGGGTGATCCGGTGCGAAGCGCGAGGGCGATGGCGTCGCTGGGACGTGAGTCGAGGGTGACTGTCTCGCCACCGAATTCTTCTGATTTGAGGATATTGAGGCAGGCAAAAAATGTGCCGCCCGAGATGTCGTGTATGTAGACACCTTCGAGGGATAGGTCGAATGCGGTCAGGAGTGAATTGAGCAGGTCGTGGGTCATGGGCCGTGGGACTGGTACTTTTTCGAGCGCGATTTCGATCTGTGTGGCTTCGAACATGCCGATCCAGATGGGCAGGAACCAGTCTTCCGTTTCGTTTTTCAATAATACGACCGGAGTTTTGTTCCACGAGTCAAAACGTACGCAATGCACGAGTACACGTACCATGTCCTGGCGCATTTCAGGAGTCAGGAAGTTGTCTGGTTCGTTCATGTATGAGTCACCTGTGATGTCTGGTTTCGTGGCCGCGGGCTGATGGGAGCACCCGCCGCGCGCGGCGCTTTTGCCGCATCAGTGTATTGCATGATTGCTATTAAGCCAAATATTGCATTATAGCAATACCGGTGTCAATATTTTACACACATAAGAACACCATATTTATTATTAATGTTGCGGAGGATATGAACATCAGTCCAAATCGGGAGTCAGTGCGATGCTGATGTCAGCCGGTGCGGGGAAAACCGGGTGGATGCCGCTTTGCATTTCTACACAGGATGAGCCGGCGACTGCGAAGGTGACCGCTTCGTCAAGAGAGAGTCCCCGGCTGAGAGCGAGGGATAGAGAGGCGACAAAGGAGTCATCGGATTCGAATCCCATGCGGCGGGCCGTGTGTGGAGCAGGTATAAATCTTGACTGTTTCATCTCCATCGAAACGGCGGCGCCCTTGCCGGTGATGGAGATGATGGCGGCGCCGGGCCCGAGTCGCAGGAGCCGGTTGAGGGCATCTTCGGCGGCGCGCATGTCGGTGGGGCGGATGCCGGTGAGTGCGGCGGTAGCGTTTTCGTCGGCAAGGATGATATCGACGCCTCGAATATCCTGGGGGGAAAGTCTGTTGGATGGATAGGCGACGAGGAGGACGGGCACTCTGAATTTGTGTGCCATGACGATAGCGCTGCGGACTGCCTTGTCAGAAACGTCGGATATGATGACCATGATGCGGCTTGCCGAGACCATGGCCATGCCGTCACGAATGGGGGCGGCAGTCATTTGCATGCCCGCGCCGGGAGTGGTGACGCGAAATTGCTGGCCTTGCGGAGTGGTGAAGATGTGGACTCCGCCGGTGGGATGATCGGTACGTTCGATATAGTCGGTATTGATGCGCCGTTTGTGGAGTTCGGCGATCACCTGTCCGCCGAAAGAGTCGACGCCGACGCATGAAAAGAAAAACACGCGGCAGCCAAGGTCCGCGAGTGCGATTGAGATATGGGGCGCGCGGCCGCCGGGTCTGATCAGATAGTCTTCGCCGAGCATCGACATGCCGTCGAGAGGTAGCGATGGGACGCGCACGATGGTTTCAAGATCAGCGCTGCCAACCACTGATATATGGGGTTTTTCGATAACCTGAAGTTTCATCGGGTCAGTCCGCGGAGAGGATGGTTACTGTGGAGCGGGGGTTTCGGGCTTCTGGATGCGGCCGGTTTCGACTGCTTTCTGAAAAGCTTTGACGATGAGGGGGTCGAATTGTGTGCCGCCCATGGTGATGACCTTGTTGCGGGCGTTGTCGAAAGTCATGGCTTCGCGATAAGGGCGGGGCGAGCACATGGCGTCGAATACGTTACACAGACCGATGATCTTGCTGGTGAGGGGTATCTGCTCGCCCGCGAGGCCCTTGGGGTATCCTTTGCCGTTGTAGGCTTCCATGTGATAGAGGATGCCAGGGACGACATAATCCATCATTTTGATGCCGCTGAGTATCCTTGCTCCGACGAGAGGGATCATGCGGATGACCTTGGTTTCGGGTTCGGACAGAGTACCGGGTTTGAGCAGGATGTTGTCTGGCACTTGCAGGCGGCCGATGTCGTGGACGAGAGCGGTGATGTTGAGTTTTTCGATTTCGCTTGCGGGGAGGCCGAGGACGCGCCCGATGGCGACAGCATAATTGGCGACGCGCATCGAGTGGCCGGCGAAATATTTGTGGCGCGAGTCGATCAGTGTGACCATGGCCATGATGACATTGAGGAAAAGCTCCTTGTTGGCCAGCAGGAGGCGCGCGTTTTCGATGGCGACCGCAGCAGAGCCCGCGAGAGCGATCATGTAGTCGACATCTTCCTCGTCAAAGGTTTCCTTGTCGAGTGCGTTGATGATCTGGATGACGCCCGTGATCTTGTTTTTGTATTCGAGCGGTACGCAGACGATAGATTTTGTGCGAAAACCGGTCTTGCGGTCGTAGGAAGAGTCGAAGCGTTCGTCCTCGTAGGCGTCGAGGACGAGTTGCGGGCGTCCTTTCTGCGCGACCCATCCGGCTATGCCGCGTCCGACTGGCAGGCGGATTGTCTTGATCTGTTCGCCCGCCTCGCCCTGAGCGGTTTCGATGTAGAGTTCGTTGGCCTTGTCATCGAGGAGAAAGAGCGAACTCGCCTCGGCGCGCATGACTTTTTTTGCGGCTTCCATAATGCGCTGCAGCAATATGTGGAGATTGTCGAGCTGGGTGATTTCCTTGGAGACGGAAAGGAGTGTGTTGAATCTGCGGAGCTTGGCCTCTACTGATTTGAAGATAGCCGACTGTCCCGAGAGCTGCGCGGCCTGTTCGGCCACGACCATTGCCATGTCGAGGTCTTCCTCGTTGAATTTCAGACCGCTTTTTTTGTTGATGCCGGCGATAACGCCAATGATGCTGCCATTGTCATTGAGGGGTATCACGAGCAGATTGTTGACCGGCATGTTGATGAGTATGCCGAAATCAGGTGAATGGCCCGACTCTGACGACGGGTTGTTGACTATCACCTCGCGGCCTGAGCAATATGCTTCGCCGACGATCCCGCTGCCGATCGCCCACTCCTTGCCGACCAGTTTCTTGTCGAGTCCGGCGACAGCCTTGATAGTGAGATTGTCACCTTCGATGACTTCCTTGAGCATGAGCACGGCTGCTTCGCAAGTCGTGACGAGACATATCAGGTCAGTGATGTGGCGCAGGATATTATCGAGCTTCGGCGATGTATTCATCACCGATATCAACTGTTTCAGAAGGTCGTTTTTCTGTTGCAGCCTGTAGACTTCGCCTGAAAGATCGGCCACTCCGGTACCTCCAGTGATCGCACTCCAAAGAGCTTGTATTGCAGTTGACATCCACAGTCAGCAAAACGGGCCGGATATTCATAGTCCAATTATCACCGATCCTATTGGCTGAGTCAGCAGATAATGCAAATTATATAATAGTCGGTTCGCGCTTTCAACGAAGCGCTCAAGAGCACTACCTTTTCTGTTTACGCATCCTGATGCGGACGACTTCGCCACTGTATCCCGGCTCGATGGCGGCCACGCTGCCTGTCCTTATGCCGACGACCCAGACGATCAGGCCTTGTTCGTTGACCACGACAGGAGTCTCCCACCTGCGGTCGGGACCGACATGGCAGTCGATGAAGAGGTCCGACAGCTTCTTATTACCCTTTTTACCCAGAGGTGAAAACCTGTCGCCGAGTTTTGCGCGGCGTATGACAACGGAAGGACCGAGCGCGGTTGCGCTGAAATAGGCCGTGTGCAATTCCCTGTTGCGCAACATCTCCGGAGCGAATGGGATGCGGGCCACTTCGATCTTGTATTCGCCATAGTCGGTTTTGCCGTTGTGAGAAATGTCGAGGTGGAGAAAATCTCTGGCCGGCGGTGGCGGGGGTGGCTGTTTCGCCGCTATCACGACAGAGGCCTGCGCCCTGCGGGCGACCACGTCTCCGGGCAGATTGACGGCGGTGACGCCACTGTTTTCCGCGCATAGCGCGACCACTTCAGTGATATGATCAGACGTAATGGCGCCCGGGTCGATCTGTTCCATCACGGTGAGGGCCTGGGCGACGACACGCGCCGCGATTGCGGGATGGAGCGTGGCAAACTCCGCGAGGCTGATGGAAATGCCTCCGCGTCCTGACCTGACGGCGCGTTTCGCAGCCTTTTCAGCCGCGGTTTCGAGGAAATCATTTTCGATCGCCGCGTTTGCGGCGAGAGCGGCGAGCCGGACGCGGACTTCGGGGTTGAATTCCCTTTCGAGCAGGGGGATGAGTTTATGCCGGATACGGTTGCGGGTATACTTCGTGTCGCTGTTGGTGGAGTCAGTGACAAATTCGAGTCTATGGGCGGCGCAATAGTGTTCGATATCGATCCGAGGCACATTGAGCAGCGGGCGGATGATGTCGCCATTGACGGGTCTGATCGAAGCCACACCGCGCATCGACGCGCCGCGCATGAGTCTGAAAAGTACGGTTTCGGCCTGGTCATCGAGATTGTGCGCGACAGCGATCTTTGTAGCTCCAGCCGTTTTGGCGGCCCGGGCGAGAAAGGCGTAGCGCTCTTCGCGAAGCGCCGCTTCGGAAAGGGTTTTGCCATTGATTTTTTCGGTAAAGAACGGGGTTTTGTAACTGGCCGCCAGCCGGCGGACAAATTCCGCGTCGGAGGCTGAGGCTTCGCCTCTGACGCCATGGTCGAAGTGAGCGACGGCGAGATCGATGTCCATGCGTTCGCGCATCGACGCGAGCACGTGCAGCAGACAGGTCGAGTCCGCTCCGCCCGAGACCGCTACGAGCACTATCCTGTCCTCGTAGCCGATCATTTTGTGACGCTTGATCGCGTCGGCAACGGCAGTTGTGACTTTATCTATTGATGACATATATCATATTGGCCGTCCCCGTATCGCGGCGGCGGCCGAACCTTTCGTTTCAGGAAGTCTTCGAGACCAAAAAATCAGAATGCGTCATCCAGCAGCATGGCAAGCAGGCTGTGCCCGTCGCGGATGTTGATGCCGGTCGTGGCCGCGTTGCGCTCTGAGTATGAGAGTCCCGACGCCGGGGTGGAAAATCCGCGCGACGAGATGGCTGCGAACGGCACAGGGTCGCATGAATGTGTGCGGATGCGCATGGGCGTAGGATGATCGGGCAACACTATCGCAAGGTAGTCGTCATAAGATTTTATCGCTTCGAGCAACGGGGCGACGACGAGCGAATCAAAGCGGCGGATGCCTTCCATCTTGAGATCTAGTTCGCCCATGTGCGAGGCCTCGTCAGTGCCTTCGAGATGGATGAGGACAAAATCGGACTTGGCAAGAGCGGAGATTGCCGCCTGCACCTTGCCTGTGTAATTGGTGTCGACCATGCCGGTAGCCCCGGGTACTCTGATGACATCGAGACCCGCGAGAGTACCGAGTCCCTGCACGAGATCGACGGCAGAGACAGCCGCACCCGTGAGGCCGAATTTTTCGGCATACGTGGGCATGGCCGGTGCGGGGCCTCCGCTCCAGGGCCAGATGGAATTGGCGGTCTTTCTGCCCGCTGCCGCGCGTGCGATATTGACCGGATGAGCGGCGAGGATGTCGCGCGACTTTTCGATCAGATCGCGTAGTGGAGCACCGTCCGGGCCGTTGGGCAGCAGCGGCTCCCAGGGGTTGTCCATATTGTCGTGAGGCGGATGCGTGCGCACTTGTGAAAAGTCGCCCCTGATGAGCAGCAGATGCCGGAAACTGACCCCGGGATAAAACTCGACTTCACCCGGCACATCGAGGTGTTCCTTGAGAGTAGCGATGATCTGCGCGGCTTCTTCGGTAGTGATGTGGCCCGCGCTGTAGTCGATCAGATCACTGCCCTGAGTGTTGATGAGATTGCAGCGGAACGCGAAAAAGCCATCGGGGATCGTGACGCCGATGCTCGCGGCTTCGAGCGGGCCGCGGCCGGAATAGCACTGCGCCGGATCATAGCCGAGGATCGACATGATGGCCACGTCGCTGCCGGGTTCGCAGCCATCGGGCACATTGCAGGTCTGGCCGAGCAAGCCGCCAGCCGCCATCGAGTCCATGGCCGGAGCCTCGACCGCTTCGAGCGGAGTCTTGCCGCCGAGCGATTCGATGGGTTCGTCACTCATCCCGTCGCCGATCATAACAAGTATTTTTCTTCCCATATCCATTCGTTCTCCGGGATGTCGATAAGATGCGCCGCGCGCCGGGTTCACTTGATTTCGAATACGCCGTCCACGACCATATCGGTTATGATAGTGGTAGTCTGCGATGTTTCGGGGTTGAGCGCGCGGATTTTCGATTTGATGCCTGTCCTGGTCTGGGCCGCCACTACAACGCCTGTATCGATATTGATATACATGTCACCCGTCAGCGATACTGCCATCGAGTCGACCGTCACGCCATTGCCGGCTTCGCCGAGGAAGCCCTTGACCAACGCCGAGACGTCACCCGAATACACACTTGTGATTTTCGCGCACTTGAGCCCCTTGACAGTCTCGCTGCCGGCATAAGTGTAAGTGACCTCCTCGCCCTTAGCCTCCATGCCCATAAGGCTCGGCATAGCGGCTTTCCACGAGTCGCCAGGCTTCACGGGATTGTCGGGGAAAGGCTGTGACGACTGATTGATGATCGAGGAAATATCGAAGGACGAATTGACACCGGACAGCGACTCCAGGCCTTCCATCCTGAGCACTTTTCCCTTCGAGTCGCTCACCGTGGTGATCTTCGCTCCCAGGATCGCGGCAAGGGGATTGGCATCGTCGACCGGATCGCCTTTTTTTATATCCATAATGACATTGCCGGACTGAGTCATCCTGACCGAGTCAAAAGTGGAAATAACAGTGGCGACACCATCTTTGCCAACATCGGCGACATTCATGGTCATCGCCATCTCGGTGCCGACCTTCACGGGCATAGTGACGCCCTTGCCCGGCTCGGTCTCACCAGCGAGCGACTCGACAGTACCCGACACATCAGCCGTGAGATGATAGACAAACACATCGCCCTTCGTGTACTTGTAGCGCAGCAGCACGCTGTCATCAGCACTGGCTGAGGCGGCACAGGCCGCGACAATGACGAAAAGCAACACCGGAATTATGAGACGTTTCTTCATTTTACAACTTTCCTTTCACTCGCGATTGAAATTGTATCTTGCCGGCGTCACTGTATGATCACGATGTCGCCGGTTCTGATTTCCTGAAGCTTTTCCTCGATGACCGACGCCTGCGAATAAGACTCGAGCACATCTGTAATGCGGATAGCCGTGATGCGGTCTCGGATGCGGTCAAGCGGCTTGCCGCTGACCGGATCATAGAGCATGTCGCCCATGCGGTATACTACGAACGTATCGCCGAATTTTACGCCATCGGAGAGACATAGATTGAGATAGATATAATTACCGGACGTGCGCACCACATAACCTTCCATCGGGAAAGCCTTGCGCATCTCGGCAGCGAGCCTGTCCATCAGATCGCCGAACGCGCGGCCCGCGAGGCCCTTTTCATTGCCGGGATTATCGGCGTCGATCATGTTTTCCGCATCGTCCATCGACTTGAACGTAAATGTTTTTTCTTCGATCCGGGCATTCACCGGCTTGCTGTGCACCCACTTGCCCGTGCGAGTATTGAGGATGCGGAAATCGACCTCGACCTCAAACGCGATTTCGAGATAGCCAGTCGCGCCGATGCCGCGCTTTCGCACCGACGGCTCCCAACGGGTGATCCGCGCCATGACAAGCCCGTCCGCCCCGTCGATAATCACCGGCTTCGCGGGATCGGCAATCCACAGCGCATCGAAATCAGTGCCGTTGCGCGCAAGCAGTTTCGCCGCGGCTACGTCACCCATGAAGTCAAACCGTTTTTCACCCGAAAGCGTTTTTTTCAATCTTTGCGTAAACAGCTCCCCGAGGCCGGTCCCCTTTTCAGTCGAAACATTCTGAAACTCAAACAGAGCGATCACATACGGTTTGCCCGCGTTGGCGGCCGCCGGCGGCACCACTTCAGATGCCCCGAACGGCTTACCCCCTGGTAAGGCTCCTCCGCCAGACACCACCCTGCCCATCAGACGGTCGATCATCGCCTTGTATCCATTAGCCCCCTCAACCGGCAGTATGAGAGTCACTTCGAGCATTTTATTCTTGTCGTTACGAAACTCCCTGAACACCTGTGCCGACTCGACAAACTCCGCGAAAACAGCCTCGCGGTCAGGGTCGAGCTCGACATACTGGCGTACCGTGCGCGAGTCGAATGAAGTGACGTCGGCCGGCTGGCGTTCGAGCACATCGCGTATGTTGTCGCGCGCCTTTTTGAGAGCCATCTCACGCACGACCGAATACGACACCCCGCGATCGAGACTCGCGGCGCCACGGCCTATGATGATGCCGCTCTGGAAGTCCACATAGGCATCGAGCGCGGCGGCTTCGCGGCAGTTGGCGGCAAGCATCACTATGACAAACAAAAGTGCCGCGCATCCACCATATAAGCTTTTATTCATTAGCCATCACTCCGGTATCAGATTGCGGGACCCCATCGCCGGACTTACTCCCGCGTGATCTGCCGTTCTCCCGGCCCCATTTCCACTATCCATGATCTGTCTTGCAACAATTGTCCTTTTATCAGTTTAGTGTAGACCTCCCATAAGCGCAACAAATGAGTTTGCGGCAGACCGGTCCGCAGACACTATGAAAAAGGGCGGAATCTCTTCCGCCCTTCGTCATTTCCACATAATATACCTGAACTTAATCCTCCGTAACAGGCGCGAGATACGGAGTCTTGGCATAACGGATAAGACTGTTGTAGAGACACGTGACAGCCGCTGCGACATCCCTGCTCTTGATGCCGAAGCAGATACTGATCTCCGAAGCGCCCTGTGAAATCATCTCGATATTGACATGCGCCCTGGCAATGGCGGCAGTAGCCCGGCTCGCCATGCCGACACTTTCCTTCATGCCCTGCCCCACTATGACAAGCATGGCAAGGTTTCGCTCGATCTTCACGTTATCGACATTGAGTTCGTCATAAATATCCTTCACGATCGCTTCGGTAAAGGCCGCGTCGAACTTTCCGCCTTCCTTGAGCACGACGGAAATCGTGTCGATCCCCGAGGGAGAATGTTCGTACGAAAGGCCCCTGCTCTCGAAAATCCCGAGCAGTTTGCGCCCGAACCCTATTTCCCGGTTCATCAGCATCTTTGAAACCGTGAACGAGATGAATCCCGTATCGGCCGCGATGCCCACGACTTTGCCGCCGTCAGATTTGCGCTTGCCGACGATGAGAGTGCCTTCGAGATCGGGATGGCGATAGTCGCGCACATGGATCGGCACCGGTTTTTTCATATTCATGATCGGCATGATGGCCTCATCGTGAAACACGGTAAAGCCTGAATAGGAAAGCTCGCGCAATTCGTCAAAAGTCAGGCGGTCGATCTTGCGGGGCTTCGACGTAGTGAGATATTTGGGATTGACGGCAAAAATACCGGGGACATCGGTAAAGTTTTCATAGACATCCGCATTGACGGCAGCCGCGAGTATCGAGCCGGTGAGATCGGAGCCGCCGCGGCTGAAGGTGGCGATATGTCCATCTTCGGTGATACCGTAAAAACCGGGAAAAACAATGATTTCCCGCGTCCTGGCGAGCGTGGCGAGGTTGGCCGCAGACTTTTCGAGCGGCAGCGCACCGGCATATTCCGGCGTGACATAGAGCCCGGCTTCCTGCGGCGAAACAAATTTTGCCTTGAGTCCGGCGGCAGTCAGCGCGGCGGCGAAAAACCGAGCCGAATACTCTTCGCCGAACGCCTTGATCATATCCATGTAGCGGTCTTGATTGGGATCGTCGGTCATCACGCGTTTTTCGAGATCACTTCTACACATCTCCGCAAGCGACTTGTCGATGGCAAGGCCACCCACGATTTCCTCATACCTCGCGGCAATACTGTTGATGATTTCAGCGCGTTTTTTCGCATTGTCGCGACTGTTCGCGCATGCGATGAGAAGGTCTGTGACCTTGGGATCATTCTTGCTGATTTCCTTGCGGGCGCCAGGCGCCGACACGACAATGATCCTGCGCGCCGGATTGTGGCGGATCATTTCTATCACTTTTTTCACCGAGCTGGACGTCGCCATCGCGCCGCCGCCGAATTTTGCCACTATCATGCTTGTATTCCACCTTCTGTACTGTTACTCCGGCGCGGGATTCCACTGTTATTTCCCTTCGATTCGCCGTTTCCGGGGCCGTTGCACCATCGTGCAGGCAGCATTAAAAATAGCTTTTTCACAAGTTTTTTTCAACCGCTTTCTTTTCCTTCACACTACGCGCGTACGTTTCGCGCAGCCCGTTGAAATAATCAATATAGCCCTGCGTCCTGAAGTCCGGATACGTCCAGGGCAATTCGGTAAAGGTTTTTTTGACGAAATTGAGCGTCACCTCCGCGAAAATCCCACGCCCGATATAAATCCGGTGACGATAATCCTTTGTCGTGGCGAGCACCATTTTCGACAGCGCGACATAACCAGGATCGAGATTGACCCGCCTGTACGTCTCACCTGCGCCATAATATTTCTGCTCCATCCCGTTTGTGCGCAATTTTACATCGACGATTTCTTCCGGCGAAATATTCTCCTCGAAAGCAAAGAAAATCTTGAGAAGGCCCGCACCCATTTCGCCTTCGTAATAATCCGTCATGTCGAATGCGAACACATCGCTTTGAGACATGACAGGCCCGAACGCGTCCGCGAGATCGGCCCGCACCTCTCCTATATCAATTTCCGGCGCATAGATCACTCCGCAGAACAGCAGTACTTTTTCCGGACACCTGATACTTCCCATGATATTTATCTCCTGTTGGCAATACACCGGACGCACGGCCCCCATGCCAGTGGTAATTGGGGCTTGTCACAAAATAACCTTGTCATCTTGCTTGTCTTTATTTTCCGTCTTCCGTGTTGCCTGCTCAGTTACATACCTTTAGGTATGCTCCTTCGCAAGCGCCTTGATTACGGCCAAAAATCCGGCGCAATCCTGCTAAGGTTATTTTGTGACAAGGCCTTATTGCTGAAGCGAAATATTCCAGTCCGCCCCGTCAATCAGTCATTCTCTCACGATGGTCGTGCCTGCTCCCGCAGCTCCGAATATCTGCGTGAGCAACGAATGCGGCTTGCGGCCATTGATGATGTGCACACGACCGAGTCCTTGCCCGACCGCGCGGAGCGCCGACTCGATTTTCGGGATCATGCCCCGCGAGATCGTGCCGTCGTCGATGAGTTCGCGCGCCCGGGCAAGCGTCAGCAGGGGGATCCGCGTCGAAGGATCAGACTGATCGAGCATCACGCCATCGACATCGGTCATAAGCACAAGATCATCAGCGCCCGTCAGCCGCGCGAGCCTCGTGGCCACATAGTCGGCATTGATATTGAGCGTGCGGCCCGCGGTATCAGTGCCGAGCGATGAAACGATCGCTACAGCATCCGGCGGCACTGCCCTCCACATATCCATATCGACACCAGTCACATCGCCAACATTCCCCAGGTCCACATCGTCGATCCTCATCACTTCCGCCAGCACAAGCCGTCCCGCCGGAGCCGAAAACCCCACGGCAGGCACGCCCTTTTCCCTGATTTTCGCCACAATATCCTCATTGAGACGGCCAAAGCATCGACTCAAAATCTCGATCGTGCGATCACACGTGATACGCAATCCGCGATGTCTCTGCGGCACGATGCCCGCCGCTTCCATATCCCTGTCCGCCTGCACTCCCCCGCCATGTACCAGCGAAACCGACAAGCCTGCACGCTTCAGACACACCAGATCATCGAGCACCGCGTCACCGGTCGCGCCATTTTCGATCAGCGTACCGCCGCATTTCACGACTACACGCAACCCTTTTTTCGCCGCGATCGCCTCTGCCGGATATTCTTCATCAGACATTCCAGACACTATATCCATAATTATCCCCTGCCTCACAAAAAACAAATGTTTGACCGCCGTCACATCAGGCAATATAGTATTATGTAACCGTATGGAGTATTTGTATATAATGGAGCCACCGGCATCCGGCACATTTTCTCCGGCAATCAACTCTGCCCATTATCAACGGTATCCGGGACTCGGACAAAGCGAGGCAAACCATGTCCAGCGCCCATCCCCCACAAGACCCATCGATATGCCTGAGCTGCGGCGCGCAAAACGCCGCCGGAAAAAGATTCTGCTCCAAATGCGGCAAACCTCTCATTGCCGCCCAAAAGCCCGCCGAGCCCGTCAAATGCCCAAAATGCAACGTCACCAACACTCCCGGAGCAAGATTCTGCACAGGCTGCAACGGACTCCTCACAGACCACTTCACCCTTGACAATCACGGCGAATACTTCCTGGTCATCTGCAACATCGACCACATCGACTACGAAAACGCCCGCGATCTCACTCTCCTCATGCGCAATGTAAAATCCAACCGCGTCCTCTTCGATCTCGCTAAACTGCAATGGGTCGACAGCATAGGCATCGGCGCGTTCGTCACACTCGCGTCATCCGCGGCGCGCAAAGGTCAGGAAATCAAGTTCTGCCAGCTTTCACAACGAGTCATCGAAGGCTTCAAGCGACTCCACGTAGACAATGTGCTCGACGTATGCGCGAAACGGGCCGACGCACTCGGCGGTTGGCACCTCATGCCCGACAGCTGACTTCACAGCACTTCACCGCTCATGGCATCCGTACGCGCGTCATCACGCACCGCCACTTTTCCATTGACCATGACAGCCCTGTATCCCGTCGGGAAATGCACCGGATCGTCATATCTCGAATTATCCCTGAGCGTCTGCGGATCAAACACCACGACATCAGCAAAATATCCCTCCCGGAGCAGCCCACGCTGTTTCAGCCTGAGCTTGGTCGCCGCCATGCCCGTCATCTTGCGTACACCCTCTTCCAGCGGCATTATTTTTTCGTCGAGCAGATAGTGGCGCACAAATCGAACAAAAGTAGAATAGAGCCTCGGATGCTGTCGCGAATTGGCAACCTCGGTGCCATCCGACCCAAGTGAGACAAACGGCGCGCAAAGCACCTTCCTCACATCTTCCTCACAGCAGGTAAATCCCGCAATCGGCAGTGCCGCTATGCCTTCGGACGCAATGAGCGACAGCGTAAGCCTGCGCAGCGTAGTCCTGCGGATTTCGAGTGCCTGCGCGACCGTCTTGCCCTCGATGTCCCTGTTTTTCGGATTATCCATCTGCAGAAAAATAATTTCATTTTCCATGCCGGGCCATGCCTTGGTGAGCGTAGGCACAAAGATATTGGAAAACGCCGTATACGGATAAACATCCGCCTCGACATCCATCCCGGCGTCGCGCGCCTTCTGCATCATGTCGAGCGTGACATCGACCTTGCCCCAGTTTTCGCGCATGACAGCCTTGTGGTGAGAAATCTGCAATGACACCCCGGCAGCCCGCGCGGTGTCTATGGCTTCCTGCACGGCCGGCACGAGTTTGTCGAGTTCGTCACGCACATGCGTGGTATAAATATGATCCTCGCGGCGCGGCACCACCCGGCACACTTCCGTGATTTCCTCCTGCGACGCAAACAGTTGCGGCGGATATACTATGCCCGTGGAAAGCCCATGCGCACCTTCGTCGAGCGATTGCGCCAGCAGCGATTTCATCTTTTCGATCTGCGCTTTCGACGGCCTGCCGGGCCGTACGCCCATCGTCATGAGCCGCAGATTGCCAAATCCCACCTGCGCCACGACATTGGACCCGAGCCCCATTCCCCTGATGTGTTCGAGATACTCTCCCATCGTATTCCATGTAAAGGGACACGTCGTGCCGAACATCCCTTTTGTGAACCGGCGATAGAAATTTACGGCCCGCCTGTTCACGGGAGCCGCCGACAGACCGCAACTGCCCATCAGCGAAGTCGTCACTCCCTGTCGCAATTTTTCATTCATCGTGCCATCGGTGCCGAGTATGTAATCACTGTGCGCGTGCATGTCGATAAACCCCGGCGTCACATAACACCCCGACGCGTCGATCACCTGTACACCCTCCTCCGGCACTGGCATTTCCGGCTGTATTTTCCTGATCCTGTCGCCGCTGACCAGCACATCAGCCCTGTATGCCGCTGCTCCGCTGCCGTCCACGACCTGTCCGTTTTTGATGAGAATATCCATTTCCAGCCTCTTTCTCCAAAGATTGAAGGCTACATCAAGCCCGCGCACATGCGCAAATTATTCTTCGTAACAGATCAGATGAGGATGTAATAACTGCTTCTAATAATCAGACGGCGATGCCCGCCACTGTTGGATATTACTCTATTTGAAACAGCCGCAATTGGCAAGCAAAAAAACACAAACCGGTCACATACCACTTACAGAGACTATCACTTGACCGCACTTGCGAGAGCGGCAATATGATCGGGCGTCGTGCCGCAGCAGCCACCGACAAGCTGCGCGCCCGCCTCGTGGCACAACACCATCCCCGCCGAAAACTCCTCCGGCGACATCGCGTAAACAGCCTCGCCATCCACAATCAAAGGCAGCCCCGCATTGGCCTGGATCAAGACCGGCGCCGTCGATACCGATGTATAAGAGACAACAATCGCCACCGCATCGGCAGGCGAGATTTCACCACAGTTCATCGCCACCACCGCCGCGCCAGCCTGAGCAAGCGCCACAGCACAATCGGCAGCACGGTTGCCCATCATCGTCCGCCCGCCACTCCTGGATGTGGAATATGTCATCGACGCAACAACCGGCAGGGTCGAATTTTCGACACATGCACGTACCGCGATCACTGCTTCGTTGACATCCATCATGGTTTCGATAATGAAAAGGTCCACACCTTCGCCATCAAGCACACGCACCTGCTCGGCAAAAGCGGCATAGAACTGTTCTTCGCTCCCCGGCCCCATCGGCGCAAGCATGATACCCGCCGGGCCGATGTCGCCGGCAATGGCCACGGCCCTTCCCGCAACGGCTTCGCGCGCGATCCGCACACCCGCGCGGTTGACCTCCGCGAGATCGAGTGCCGGACAATGCACAGGCATGTAAATTGAATTCATGCAAAAGGTATTTGTCGTGATCACATCGGCGCCCGCCCCGATATAGGCGAGATGCACATCGCGCACCACATCGGGCGCAACAACGCAGCTCGGCCCGCCAGCCGGCGCGCCGCGTTTTTCTATCTGGGTGCCCATCGCTCCATCAAACACTATCACCCTTCTCTCCGCAAGCATCTGTCTGAAGTCCATCAACATCTCCCGGTACAGTTGTAATTTGGCAAGCGTTCACGACAATAGTATGGAGCCCCCCTTTTTTTGCAAAAAAGGCTCTCCGCGAGTATTCCGTGAACGGTTACGTAATTTGTTTGTCGATGCGGCAATCATTCACGCAGGCAGAAAATCCCATAGTATCAACTGGTGAGGACAGTTAACAGGAGGCCATCAGGAAAGCGGTTGGGAAAAATAAGAGCCGGATCAGCGTCTGTCGAAAATTTCCTGCTCCGCGTCATCGGCTTCGCCGCGCTCGTTGAGTATATCGAGATAGAGATCGTCGAGGATTTTATTGGTGGAAAAATAAGTGAGGCCGCCATCCTGAAAATCGGCATGCCGGTCAGTTAGCGGGATGCCATAAAGAGGATCGCCATATTCCCAACGCTCGATGGCGCTGCCGTTTTTCATAACAGACACGCGGGCTGTGGGACGCCCCCACGAAGAAGTGACCATCTCGGGCGACATATTGCGGGCAAGCTCCTTGTGCGAGATATACCACGCGGCCATCTTGCGCCAGTTGCGCTCCTGCTCATAGAGCGACTGCATTTCTTCGGACGGCGGGGGATTGGTTGCGCCAGGCGCTCCCGTACTAACGCCGGTCTGGTTTTTCACGCCCTGTTTAAGCGCATGAGCGGTAGCGCACATTTTTTCGAGGACAGGAGCATAAAGGCTGTATCCCGGCAGACTTGGCGGCGGCGCGCCGGGCTTGCCCGGATCGCGGCACACCTTGAGATTGCCTGAGCGGATGCCGTCGATTACCAGTGGTTTCACCCAGCTATTGTAGAGCATCATGACAAGCACTGCTGACAGAATCATGATGATGAGTCTGTCGATGAATGGTTCGACTGTCGAAAGGAAACTCTTTTTGGGGGCGATCGCCATCCCGCTCTCATCGAATATCGGCTCGATCAAAATCCTTGACCCCGACATCTGATGACATTTCGGACATTTTATCGCATGGTCGGACATCTCCGCACCACAGTACGGACACGTCTGTCTCTGAGTCTTTTTGAACACGCCCACTAATAACCCTGTATTTTCTATACAGCCAGACTTCGGTTTAAGCTAAATTATTATATCTGATAGTATAGATAATAGTCACTATAAAAAAAAATGTCATCTTTCGTATAATCCGTGAGATTTCCGGCATTTCTCTTGCCGCCAGAGTATTTCATTTCGCGGACGCATGGAAGAGTATTGATCAGTAAAACGGGGGCGGCCCATTTCACTGACCGCCCCCGGAGATTTCCACTGGTATTTCAACTTATTTTCCTGCCGTTACCACAAACGAGTGAATGCCGGGATAGAGCATGACGATGTGTGTGGTATCTTTGGGTTTCGGCACAAGGGGGGATGTCTGCGCGGCGAGCGTGATACCGGCGACCTTGAGGCCGTTACCAGCGTCGGCTCTGACGGTATAGGGTGAAAACGAGAAACAGAGCTTGCCGCCTTTTTTCGAGAAGACAGTAGCGCCGGCTGATTTTGATTTTCCGGATATGGCGTCGCCGAGTTCGCTGATGGGAGCCATTGCCGTGAGGTTGAGGAACGGCACATGCGCGGCGAGATAGGCCAGGCCGAGTTCGCTCTCGGCCTTGTCATTGCGATAGCGCGAGTCTTCGCCGACTACTGCGATACCGTAGGCAACCGCGTCGGTGCCGAGCATGGCCTTGGTTTTTTCGGCGAGATTGAGACAGAGCTTCATGTCGTCGGGAGCGGCATAGGCGGCTTCGAGCGAGGTGATATCGGTAGCCGAGTCGATTTCCTTGTCACGTGTGTCTTCCATGATGGTGAAGATATCGGTGCCTGGAGCGATTGTATATGCGGCATTGCCCCATGAGTCGCGGGCAGCGATCGAATACATGACTTCGTCGCCTTCGGCGAATGCGGGGAGTGTGGCGGAGTAGATGCCGAGAGCGCCGTCTTCGGCTTTCATGGCTACAGTTTTGGGTTCGCCGCCGTTGACTTTGTAGGAGAGGGTGACACCCGTGACGGTGTAAGAGGCCATCGAGGTATAAGTCAGTACAGTCGCGCGGACTGTGACCTGCTGGCCGGGGACGGGATTTGCCGGATAGTTGTCGAGATTAAAAATTTCCGGGCCGACGAGCGCGCCGATGTCAGTGGCTGCCGGTGAGGCGTTCTGGATAAGCGCCTTGAATGTGGACATGGAGTCTTCTTCGGCTCTGACTGCGACTGATGTGAGAAGCAAGAGAGCGGCGAGGATTAGATGCAATCGTTTCATTTGCCCCCCTTGAGTGTGGTGATGTATTTAGCCAGGGCTTCATCCCTGAGCTTGGGGTTGTTCTTTTTGGCGGCATCGCGGGCGGCTTCGAGGCTTGCCTTGAGTGATTTGAAGTATGTTGTCGAGGCATCGGTCCACTTGGCGAGCGTCCTGGCGACCGGAGATGAGTGGCCGGTCTTGATGATGTCGGCGCCTGCCATGCCGGATGCTGCTCTGGAGATGAGAGGCAGGGTGGTTTCGATATAGGCATTGATGGCTTTCGTCTCTTTGTCCGCCATTGCCTTTTCGATCTGGGCAAGGATCGGCGGTTTGTAGTCGGTAGTGATGTTGGCGTAGGAGTTAAACGCGAAATAATCTTTGGCCATGACGAGTCTGAACATGTCGCGGCCTTCCTTGTCGAACATCGAGACGGCGAGTCTGTCGAGCAGCTTGCCGGCATCATACGCGTATGGATTCCAGCCGAATTCGGCATGGGACGCACCCTCGACTGCCATGAGTTCGGGGGCGGGATCATTGGCGAGCCCCGGGATGGGGAGTTCGCCCTGAAGGTTGTAGGGATTGACCATCATCTGGGTCATGTGTTTGCTTGTGGCGGGATCGCGGCCAAGTATCGGGAAGATAGAACCCCAGTTGTCGCCGAATGACGGAGGGCGTTTGTAGTAGCTGGCGAATTCCACAATGTCAGCCTCCGTGAGCTTGGGCGAAAGTATCTGCTCGCCGGTCCAGCCGATCATGATATCTTTATCGAGCTTTTCCGCGAATGATTTCGCGTAAGGGATGTCGTGGACTCCGCCATAGATTTCCGGCACGACGACAAGCACGGCGTCAGGATCGTATTCCTTGAGCGCCGCGGCGACCCTGTTGCTTAGAAAGGCTTCGGCTTCGCCGAGGTTTGCGAATTTTTTACGGTCGTTTTCGTTGTAGACCATGCCAAGAGTGTCATCAAATCCGAGCACGAACATCTTGAATCCGATCGACTGCATCTGCCGGATGCGGAGCATGACAGTATTGAAATCCGCATCGGAGCCATACTCTACGCCCTGCCCCGGAGAAATCGTGTAGGCGACAAGGATGTGATTTTCTCGTGAGGCCTGCACCATGCGGCGCAGTTTGAAAAGCTCGACATCGGAATATGGTTCGCGCCATCTGCGACGGACACGAGGATCGCCCTTGGGTCCATAGAGATAGGAATTCATCTTCGCGCGGCCCATCCATTCGATGACATCCACCCTGCCCGAGTCGCTCCATGCGCCGTATGCGCCCTCAAACACCCCACGGACGGGGAAAACCGGATAGTCCACGACATCGCCGGTGTAGAGCTGGTAGCCGGTCTTGGCGGGTTCGACCATCCTGTCGAGCGTGACGAGTCCGTAGAAAAAACCATCGCCTCCGCATGCGGAAATGGATACTGCGCCATTACCGGATGAGGTGAGAAAGTATGTCTGGAGTTCGGTCCTTTCGATCGTGGAGCTGATCCTGGGAGCCGGAGGCGCGACTCTGGCGCACTCTGACACAGGTAGCTGCTTCAGAGAAATGCTGATGCCGCCCTCCCCCTTTTTATAGCCCCATTTGAGTAGCTTGGTATTATATTCGGCCACTGTCGCTGCGGGGACGCCAGCCTCTGCCGTGACTGAAAATGTCTTGTCCTTGAGCGGAGTCGTGCCGCTCCATGTAGCTTTCTGCGGAGCGGGTATGATCACGGGGCCGCTCTCGGCGCGCGCGCCCGTCGTAGCGGCCGCGATCAGCAGCAGCGCGGCAATCCCTGCGCCGGACGCTTTGCGCCGGACGGGCGATACGCCAGTCCTCTCCAGCCTCTTCAATATCCTTTTTTTCACCTTCCCGTACCTCACCGTGAAGAATTTACCGCCATGTGACACAGCGACGGCATAGCTTTCGCATTGTCTATATTACACCAGAAGACATGAAAGTGTGAATAATAATATTTTGCTGATTGCTCCGTGTCAACAAAAGGCGGAAAACCGGACGGTCCATATCGCCATCCGGTGAAAAACCCCTATTTTTTGCGGCCTTTTTTGCCCTTTGCGTCAGCCGAAAGCAGGATTTCCAGCGGCACGCCGGTGAGATTGAAAACACCACGCACGCGGTTTTCGATCAGCCGCATGTACTCGTCGGGGAAAAGGTCGGTGTCATTGACCTTGAGCACTATGCGAGGCGGCGCGGCGCGATCGTGTATCACATCACGGATTTCACCCACCGCCCTGCCACGAGAGCGCGGCGAGTACAGCGAACGAATGTCGTAGATGAGATTTTTGAGAAGTTCCAGCGGCAGCAGATCATTGAGCCTGGCATGGACATCGGTGATGCATTCGAGCAATTCATCCATGCCTTTTTCCTTCGCGGCCGACATAAACAGCACCGGCATATTGCGCAGAAACGGAGCCATGTCGTGCAGAGCGTCGATAAATACACTGTAGTCGGCAATCTCAGGCGGGATAAGGTCGATTTTATTGACAGCGATGATCAGGCCGCGCTGCGCTTCGTTGACCATGCACGCAATACGCTTGTCCCCCTCTGAAAGCCCTTCCTCGGCATCGAGCACCAGCACACATACATCCGACTCCTCGATGGCGCGCTGCGTACGTGTGAAGCTGAAAAACTCGATGCGGTCGAGTTTCGACTTCTTGCGCTTCATCCCAGCCGTATCGACTATCACATAGTCTATGCCGTCACGGGTGAATTCTGAGTCGACCCTGTCGCGCGTGGTGCCGGGGATGGGCGAGACGACCGAACGCTCTTCGCCGAGTATCGCGTTGGTGATGGAAGACTTCCCGACATTGGGCCGGCCAATGAGGCAAAATCTGACCGGAAGCGCCCCGCTGCCTGATTCGAGCGAGTCTTCAGGCGAAACGACGTGCCTGAGAAGCATGCCACGCAATTCGTTTACATTTTTACCCTGCAGGGCTGACACGGGCAGCGCTTCGCCGAGGCCGAGCGTGTGAAAATCCGACATGGCATTCTGCTCGGCGGATTTATTGTCCGCCTTGTTGGCGACGAGGATGACGGGTTTGCCCGTCCGCCTGAGAAAATCACCCACATAACGGTCTTCCGGCACAAGGCCAGCCTCCGCGTCGACGACAAACATCACCGCGGCAGAGCTCTCCAGCGACATGCGTATCTGTTTTTCTATCGCTGCCTCTATCTCGCCCTTGCGCTTGCCCGACACGAGGCCACCTGTGTCGACGATATGAAACGACTTGTCGCCCACCCGGCAGCGGCCATAGATACGGTCGCGCGTCACTCCAGGCATGTCGTCCACGATTGCCGTACGTTTGCCCGTGAGCCTGTTGAAAAGAGTCGATTTCCCTACGTTGGGGCGGCCTACGATCGATATGAGAGTCTTGCTTGCTGTTTCGTCAATTACCTTTTTCACCGGATACTCCAGCCGGCGCACTTTGTTTCGGCCGGCACTCTGAATTGTAGCGTATGCGGCATATAATTAGAATAATCTCCCGATATGCGGCGCGACTGGTGTCTGCTTCCTGCGCATCGCACCCCGGATTTCCCTTGCAGTATCCGGGGCAACACGCGAGACCATCTGTAAAAATACGGAGCCGTTAATCCATGAATTTCTGGGACAATGTGGCCGACATCCTGCCAAGAGACGATGAAGTGATCACGTTCGAAACCTATGAGAGCGGCTACTACGCTCTCCTGCGGCGCGGTGAAAGACTCGACATTATCAAAACCCTCACCTTCCAGCCAGCCATCATTTCGTCCGACTGCTACTCATCCCATATCTTCCTTGAGGCTCTCCAGGGATTCTTCCTGTTGCGCCAGCAGGTCATCGATGGCGCTTTCCAGCATTGGGAGGTCTGTGCCGAATTCGTGCCGCACCAGCCACACTCATTCTTTTCGGAAGCCGAAGCCCACTACTGGAAAGTGCGAAACGCACTCGATCATCAAGCCTGCAATCAGTAAACCGATATCGCGTCCACAGGGCAACTGTCCGCCGCGTCCTGCGCACACTCCTTGAGGTCCTCGGGTACGTCGATGTGCCGCGCTACCGCCACATCGCCCTCCATGTCAAACACTTCAGGACACAACTCGACACACGACTCACACCCCTCGCATATTTCAGGGTCTACCGCTACCTTCATGTCTTCACTCCCCCTGTACTTCCTTCGAAGCCATTATTTACGCTTCGATGTAATATTTTACCCCTTGTTGCAGATCCGAAAACACAAATCCGAAATATGGTCTGTCTCTATGATCTCACATCCGGATCATTTGTTGCAAGTTGTGACGATTAAAAGTGAAATGTCTGGAAGTGCCGCCATCCACTCACGCGGCCAGGGCATCAACGTGAGATCATAGCGGCCTTCGCCAGGAGTTCCGCCGCCGATTTCATCTGGCTGATCTCAAGGGCGTTGAGAGAAATCAGGATTTCATATCTTCGGAAATCACACTCCGCCGGTGATCCGGCAGTCTGGCACATCCTGCTTTCGATGTCATCGAGCAAGTTGCGGCGGCAGTCCCACACTTCTGCCTGCTCAGGCTGTAAAATCGCCGCCACGGCGTCTATGCACTTGCGGATACCCAGCGCGTAAATGAAGGGAGCGCAGTTGGTGCATTCCTGCGAGAGCGCATCGTGGATGATTTCATACCTGAATGCTTCAAGGCGGTTGAGCACCGAGATCAGATATACTGCCGGATCAGGAAAATCTTCGGGCAGTACACCCGATGCCACGATGCGCGCGGCTTCGATGCCACGCTTTTCGACATGAGGCGCGCCGATATTGTCAAATTCGAGCGACTGCACGTCTATCGCCGGAAATGACCGTGTGAGCGCTCCCATGTACTCCGCACGCATCCCGGGTTGCAAGGGACTGAGAGCATTGGTGATCTTTTGTTTTTCGCCTGATGACGCCGCCGTTTCCATATATTATATGATCTTGCGAAAATGGCGTATTTTTGCATAAGCGCACAAACTATTTCCGATTATACGAAAAGTGATTTTAATTTGCCCATGTATGGTTTTGGCCTGTCGAGATGATCTGGCGTAGCATCGGAAAACAATAAAGACTTTCTGACACGGATTAACACGGATAATACAAACATGTTTTCAACCCTAATTCTGCAATAGAATTCGGGACAGCAGTAGCAAGAAGGGATGAAATGCAAGGCGCAAAGGGCATTTTTACAGTGAGCGGTATTCGACATACGCGAACAGAATAATGCTCCGGCAACACGGCAGTTCGCCCTTATCGCGATTGCCAAATGCGGCAATATGTATTTCTATCGCCGCATTTGGGTTCAATAGAGCAGGGTTTATCCCCCGGGAGGCTTCAATAACAACGGATGGGGAATATCTATTGATATCATCCCGATCTCGTAGATACAATCCGGGGGAGATTCTCACGGCTGGGGATTTCGGGCATAAAAAAAGCAGGTCTTGCCTGCTCGATACAGCCCCTAGGGGACTCGAACCCCTGTACTCGGACTGAGAATCCGATGTCCTAGGCCGCTAGACGAAGGGGCCGGTTGCAGCAGCGGGACCAGGATTCGAACCTAGACCGGCTGATCCAGAGTCAGCTGTCCTACCATTAGACGATCCCGCTATTTTTAGCAAGTGATATTATAGTGCGGTCTCTCGAAAAGTCAATCACGGGGCATATACGAAATATCAATTGAATTTCCCTATGTATGGTTATGGTCTGCCGGGATGATCTGGTGTACCATCCGAAAACAATAAAAGACTTTTTGACACGGATTTCACGGATAGATCATGACTGTTTTTCGAAGGGGGGCTGGGTTTATCCCCGCCTGATACAAGGCTGCTCTATCGGGTCGCTTCGATATTTTGTGGTAGGGGATTTCTATTGATATTCAGTATAAGTGAAATGACGATTGCGCAGAAATGAAAAAGCCCGGCCATTAGACCGGGCTTTTTGTCAGTTTCGCTGTCGCTTCATTCTTCCGCAACCTGGGTGTGCGCCATCATGCAGACGAAGTTGCTGACATTGCCGACCGAATTGGTGATGTAAGACGCATCGACAGTCGCCATGCAGATCGAGTAGTCGGTGTCAGGCTGCAGGTTGCCGACCGTGTATGAAGTATTGGATGACCCTACGATACCAACGACGTGTGTCGGAGGATTGGCATCGTCGGGCATCTGTGTTTCGAGATAGATGATATACTGGCCACCATTGCCCGGCGGGACGCCCGGAGTGCTGAGCGCCTGTCCTGACGCGCTTGTGCAGTTGGTCGGCGGGGTCCAGGAGATCGCCGCGCTATAGATGCCTGCCGTTACGCTCTGGATATTGGGATAGGGGGGCCTCTTGAAGAATTCCCATGTATCGGAGTAGACCCATGTAGAGCCGCACGTACCGCCTTCTGAGGGCTTGACGCTTGCGCCGACACGCCAGTAGTAGACGACTCCGTTGGTCATCGGGATGTATTTGCCGCTGCTTGCCTCTGTCTTGTAGCAGGCCTGATTGTCGCAGGGGAATGAATTTTTCGGGGATTCCGTGTTGTCTGTCCAGACGATGTTGTTGAAGTCTTCGGAATCCGAGACATCGATGCGATAGCATGCGTTGCCGGCGGCGCCCGGGATGGGACTCCAGTAGAACGTGAGGTCCTGGCAAGCGACTGTAGTACATGTCAGGAGGATATTGTCCGGGTCGTTGTACGGATCGCAGACAGCGCTGCTGTCGGGCGGTGAGGAAAGCACGACTGGCGGGATCAGCACTACGAATGTCCTGTATTGCGACCATTCGCTGGGATAGCCGATACCGGTGGCCGTGAGTTCGCCGGTAATATCTCTTGAGCGTACTCTCCATGTGAATACATCGCCGTTGACTACGCTGGGGGTCGAGAGGTCGCAGAAGGTGTATGGGGTATTGGTGAAAGACAGTGTGGGTGGTGAGGCCGGATCGTAAATGAATTCGGGTTCGCAGAGGAACGGCATGCCGTTTTTGAGGATTTCGATGTCATAACTGCTCGCGCCTATCACCGCAGGGATCTCGGTGGTGGCGCCACCTGTGGTTTCGACAGTGCCGCCGTT
This sequence comes from uncultured bacterium, assembly GCA_964595945.1. Taxonomy (GTDB): domain Bacteria; phylum UBP15; class UBA6099; order UBA6099; family JAJRTR01; genus CAZQSL01. Next base: position 2,230 of record CAZQSL010000008.1, on the reverse strand, counting down.
CCACGCGAAGTGCATGCAAAGGGTGGATGACATCCCGTTGCAGCCCGTTTGCAGCATGACCTGCTGCCCGTTGCCCGGAGTCTGGAGATGTGGATAGGGCAGGCCCGTATAGAAGACTCTTGCGTTTGCCGTGACGAATGGGGTGCCTGAGACGGCGACGTTCCATCTGAATTTACGACCCGATGCAAGATTGACCGGTACTTTGGAATTGACGGCAAGCTCGCCTTCGTACAGGACAACCGGGACGCCACCGTCATCGGTAGCGGTAATATCTTCGATTTTGACGATATATGCGCTGGCCTGCTGGAGCACTGTCCACTGAAGTACGATGTTGTATATGTACGCGGGATCGCCATAGTAGTCGGTGCCTACAAGCACTCCGCCGTCGCTTGGAGCGATCACGACGCCGTTGGCCGGAGCGATCAGCATGGGAGATTCCACGGACACTCTGTAGAAAAGCACGCAGTTGAGGCAGTTGTTGGAGCTGTCCAGCCAGTTGCCTGAAACGGCTCCGTATTCGTCGACCGCCCTGGTTTCCCAGTAATAGGCACCGTCGACCGAACATGTCGGGTCTACGTCCTTCTGGCAAATGTCGAGAGAAATACCCGAGAGTGTGTATGAATTGTCACTGACCGTTTCCTGTACCACTATCGGGTTGGTTCCACAGCCCGAGCCGGTTCCCGTCCTTTTGCACAGGCGGAACTGATATGATTCGGCGCCTGGCACCGTGCCCCAGGTGAACACAATTTCGTCGTATGTAAGCTGTTCGCCATTTCTCGGTGATACGGCTGCGGGCACCTGAAGGTTTTTGAAGAACTGCCACGGGTTGGAGCACTGTTCCTTGATGTTGGGGAACGCCGCGTTGGCCGTGCATACTCTCCACTGGTACTGGGTACCCGATGTCGTGGGATCGGAAGGATTGAGGAGCGGCGTTTTGGCTGTCCCGTCTTCGTTGTACACTTTGTTGAAGATTGCGGTGGAGCCTGAGTCGGAGAATGTATATGACCATATTATGCTGGCGGTATCGGTGAAAGAGGCGGGTTTTTTCAGGAGCTGGATGTTGTAGATGGTGGCTCCGGGCATGCCGAGGAACGTGAATGTAGGCGTGGGCACGTTGACAGTCTGGTCATAAGCTGGATAGAGGAGTGATACGGATTTGAACAGGAGAGTGACCTGGATCGTCTGTGAGAGGTCGCTCACGGCGCTTTGGGTATCGACAGCCGCAACGTCATAGTAGTAGTTGGCGCCGCGCTCGAGATTGCTGTCGACGTAGCATGCCACCTTTGTCTTGGTGGCGCTGCACGCGTAGTTGCCGACTGTCGCAACGAGGGTATTACAGATGCCGGACTGGTTCTTGCACCTGTAGATGTTGTAGTGGGAGATGTTGGTAGCGGTCGATTTTTCCCAGTAGATCGTGACGGTGTTGGCGGCATCGTCGACCGCATAGGCGTCCGTCTGCTGAGGCGAGCAGTAAGTGCCGCCGCAGAAATTTGGCTTTTCCGGCTTAGTGAGGTTTTCCTGTTTGGTAAATCTGAATGTCTGGCTGCTTTCGGACTGGCCGTTTTTATTGACCGCCCTGGCCGTCCAGTTGTAGGATTTGCCTTTGCCGAGAGCGGGGCCGTCGTATTGTTTGGTCGGGATGGCCGATGAACCTGTCACCGTAGGCTGCCAGATGGTGATGCCTGTCTCGGTGTCGACGAGAGTGATGATGTAGCTGATTTCGTTGCCGTTGACGGCCTGCCACATGAACAGCGGGGCATCATCGGTGACATTGAGCGCTGTGACGTTGCCCGGGCTGATCAGGGTCGGGCGCTGTAAGGAAAGTTCGGCTGTCATCACCACGCTGAGGCCGCCGGGGATGTCGCCTGATTTGACTGCCGCGATTTTGTAGTAGTACTTTTCGCCGTTGGTCACGCTGATGTCGCAGTAGCCGGGATTGTTGGCCGAGAACTGCACGGGGCAGTCGACATCCGGCAGCGCGCCGCCGAGCTGTGATTTGTATACTATGTCGATGGGCGAATTTTTGTCGAACGTAGATGAGTCCTGCGAGCGGTAGATGGCGTAGCCCACGACTCGCGCATCGTCGATTCTTTCCCAGTTGAGCGAGACGAGCTGGTCACCCTCGATTACCGGGTCGGTGCTGCCTGTCCTCGCCACCTGCTCCATCCAACACCGCCGTAGATTCAAAAGACATCGCTTTCCAGGTCGCAGGCCGCGAAGTGTTCAAAAA
>CAZQSL010000007.1:0-53518 GCA_964595945.1 uncultured bacterium | reverse complement strand
TGACGACAGCGCAAGAGATGCTAACGAGCTTGCCAACATGCGGCTCCACGCGGCGATTGCGGGCGAGTACGATGAGCGGCAGGCATTGTTCCACGATGCCGTAACGACACGCGTCGACGGGTTCGCGATGCCTTTTCTCAAAGAACGGTCCGGGAGGTTTCTCGATGCCGGATGCGGCACGGGATTTGCCTCGCGGCTCGGCGCTGAGGGCGGGTTTTCACTGTTTGGATTCGATATCGCGCCGGAAATGATCGAGCGCGCCAGGACAAAATTTCCCGCTGGCGAATACATTGCCGCATCGGTTTTCGATCTGCCATACGAAGCCGCTTCATTCGATGCCGTGGCGATTTCCGGCATGCTGCATCATATCGCGGACTGGCAAATAGCGCTTGCCGCCTGCGCGGCTCTCGTCAGGCCGGACGGCGTGTTGCTCGTGCTCAACGAACCCGACACGCGCCGTTATGCCGCCCTCGGGTTTTTCAGACGCTTCACATCTGTCCTCATCCCCGAACACCGCGTGGCTGGCCGTGAAAAAGAGGGTGCCCTGCCCTGCGGCACCGAGCGCGATGCAGAGTACCACCTGTATCACGACAGCGATCTCACGCCTGCTGCCGTCAGGAAACTGCTGGATACGGCAGGATTTGACATCGCAGGTGAAATGTCCACAAATGTCAACATCATCGCCAACATCGGCGAGCGTGCGGGATTTGATTTCCACAGAAAATCACCACTCGTCGCTACAGTGGCGGAACGTCTGCCGGGTGTGGAATTCAATATTGCCGCAGTGCGCAGACTCACCTGACCTGTTCGGGATGGAGCTTTGCGTGGACGGCGATTTCTCTCTTGCGATCATAATTATAAAATGCGAGGATCATCGTTGCCACGGCCATGATGGCCGTGCCGGCGAGCCCCACCGCGTCGACGCCGAGGTGATGCGCGGTCGAATAGCCGTACCGGCTGTAGAGTTGCCCGATGATGAAGGCGGCAAGCCCGAGAGCGGTTTTCGTCGCTATGGCATGTACTCCATAGTAGATGGCTTCGAGGCGAATGCCCGTGTCGGCTTCGCCCATGTCGATGCCGTCTGCTGTCATGGGTGACTGGAGCGCCATCATTACCGCCACCGGAAAACCTATGATCGCAAAGATTATCATGGCCCATGTGCTTTCGCTGACATGCACTGCTCCGAAACCCGGAAGCGCAAGCGTGACCGACAGATTGTACTGTCCCATGAACCACACTGCGGGATACAGCATGATAAACATAACCATCGCGTACATCGACAGCGCTTTTTTGCTCATTTTCCTCAGAATTGGCGTGATAAGCCCGAACGACACGGCGGCTACGCCCATCGTCAGGAGCAGCATGACGGCGACGAAATCGTCCGGTTTGAGCAAAATTGTGCTGACGACTGCTGGCGCGCTGATGATTGTCATCTGCAGACCGGCTTCCTGAAAGAGACGCGCAATGACAAACAGCAGAAATTGCCTGTTGGACAGTACGACACGGAATGACTTGAAAAATGGCGGGCGCTCTGCCGACCCGGCGGGTACGGGCGGCTCCTTGATGCGGCTGATCGCCAGGTACATCGCGACAAGCGCGACAGACGAGAATATCGCTCCCATGACGGTGAATGAATATCTGTCGACAATGATGGGCACGACGCCCATGGCTATTAGGGTGGCGAGCAGGATGAAGATATTCTGGAACAGCGCGAGTTTGACTCTCGCGACCGGCGACGATGTTATGTCGGACAACAGTGATAGCAGCGGTGTCTGAACAAGTGAAAACAGTAGCCAGAAAGAACATACGATAAACGAAAAATATGCGATGGCCGCGAATGATCCCGGCTTGAGCAGCGAGGCCGGCGGCGACCATGTGAAGAAGTAGACGAGGCAGATCGGCAGTGCGCCCGCGAGAATGAATGGGACGCGCCGGCCAAGTTTCGATCGGGTCTTGTCGCTCCAGAGCCCTATGACCGGGCCTGAGATTGCGTCGATGATTTTGCTGATCATGAATATCAGTGTGGCCGTCGCTATCGGCACGAGCGCCCCGCCATTATCCGGGCTGTACCTCTTGTACAGCCACATCGAGTATGAAAAGACAAGTATATTGAGTCCGAAATGCACAAGACCGTAATTGATGCCGAGTAGCGGCGAGAGATATTCGTGATCCTGTTTTGTGGTGGAATCCATCACGTGCCCCATAGATCGAATTTTCAGTGATTATACCACCACTGAGGCGCATTGCTATACATGATGATACATGTTTATGTTTATACCAAAACGTCATCGTCATCAAAATTGCCGATCGGACAATTTTTTTGCCGGTTACCCGTATTTATCCGAATGGTGTAAAATATTCTGGATCATCTGAAGGTTGATATTTGAAATAATTACATTACATTATTGAGGAGATCACCGAAAAACCGGCTGAGACTATTAACAACTGACTGTTGGATTATTGTGCAAGGCGATGGAGAACGATTATGAAAGAAAAGATACGGGAATTGATCGACGGACTGGACACGGGAAATTATCAGAAAAGGATCGAGTTCGGAGAAATGCTTGCCGCTTACGGCAAATCCGCCACGCCGTTTCTGATCGAGGGGCTGAAGCATGACGCGTGGATGGTGAGGCAGGACTGCGCCGACCTGCTCGGAAAACTCCGGGCGGCGGAAGCCGAATCTGCGCTCATCGAAGCCCTTGATGACGATGAGGCCGGAGTGCGCAAATGCGCCGGTGATGCGATACACAAAATAATCGACAGCGGGTGTTTCATGGAAAAAGCGATTGCCATTGCGTCATTTCTGGTAGAGAAAGCACTGTTTGCGACAGAGGGAGCGGCTCCCTCCGGCATTGCCGCGCAGATCGCGCTGATGGATGGCGGCTCGACATACGCGTCATCGGTCACGGTGGCGGGCGGCACGGTATATCTGCTCCGCAAGATCAAACGGGGCGGCCGCCGGCTCGCGTGTTTTTCGCTCTCACCCGACCCTGCCCCGGGATTCAGAGGCGTCGTGTCGGCACTCACTGTCCCCGGCGAAACGGTCTACGTCAAGGACTGTCCGGCAAGCCAGGCCAACGCTGACATGCTCCGAAAGGTATTCCCTTACACGGCTCCCGTGCCGCTCGGCCTCAAGACATCGTTCGGCATGGGCGACCGCATGGGAATCGCCACTCCCGGCCACATCAGATGCGCTAAAAAATATAAAGTCATGCCCATCCTCGCACAACAGTCAATACGCGAAATGGACCGCACCGGCCGCTCGCCCCGCCAGGTCATGGATGATGCCTGCTGGGCAGTTTTTCAGGAAGGGTACCGCGGCGGGTTCGGCGCAGACGCCGACCATCTCAAAAAACCCGAAGACATAGCCATCACCGCCGCCGCCGGATTCACTTTTTTCACTGTTGACCCCTCTGACCACCTTGTACTGGCCGCCGACGACATGGATGCCGCCGAACTCGACTCACGCTTCGACGCACTCTTTGACTCCGATCCCCGGAGCCGCTCGGAAATCATCGCGCGATATTCCGTCCCGTTCGATATCCATGACGCTAAGACATCCTCCACATTCACTTTCCCGGCCTTTTCCGAAGACGCCATCAAGCGCATGGCCGTCAAACACCTCGGCGCCATCCGCCACACCATAAAAATGCACGGGACTCTCGTGGAAATTTTCGGTGATACTTCGAAATTCGATTTTGAAATTTCCATCGACGAGACCCTCCTGCCGACGTCGCCGGAAGAACATCTGTTTATCGCTAACGAATACAAAATCGCCGGAGTGCAGGCCCAAAGCATGGCGCCGCGCTACGTCGGCGAATTCCAGAAGGGCATCGACTACATCGGCGATATCGAAAAATTCCGCGAAGACCTCCAGTATCACGCTGTCATTGCCCGCGCGTTCGGCCCATACAAACTCAGCATACACTCCGGCAGCGACAAGTTCAGCGTCTTCCCCATCTTCGGCGAATTGACGGGCGGCCTGCTCCACGAAAAAACGGCCGGCACAAGTTACCTCGAAGCGATCAGGGTCATCGCCAGACACGCACCTGCCCTTTACCGCGAAATCCACGCATTCGCGTTCGAACGATTCGAAACCGACCGCGCCTCCTACCACGTCACGACCAATCTCGCCGCCATCAGACCGCTCGACTCCGTAACCGATGACATGCTCCCGGCATACCTCGACGAAATCGACGCGCGCCAGCTCATCCACATCACCTACGGCTCGGTACTCACTGTCCGCGACAACGATGGGAAATTCGTTTTCTATGACCGCGTCATGGATGTGCTCGACGAGCACGAGGAAGATTATTACGATCTCCTCGACAGGCATTTTTCACATCACTGCGATACCCTGCTCCTCGAAAAAGCATGAGGCGCCACTGATTGGCTGAAACGCTCGACCATCTACTTCACTCGGTTTTCGTCCCGTCGCTCCTGCTCACGGGCGAACAGTTCGCGCTGTTCGTCCTCCCCCTGCTGCTGTCCGGCATTGCCATGCAATGGGTTTCGGCCGCCATCACCCGCAATGGCGTCGGCATAATCGGATTCGCCTTTTACTACATCACAGCCCCCGGCATAATCATGCACGAATTCGCCCACGCCGCAATGTGTATCCTGTTCCGCCACCGCATCCACGAACTGAAACCCTTCGCGCCCGACCGCCGCACCGGAGTCCTCGGCTATGTCACGCACAGCGCGTCGCCCGGCACTCTGTACCAGAAGGCCGGCTACATGTTCATAGCCATCGGCCCCCTTGTGGCCGGCGCGGCCATTCTTTTCCTGTGCATGAAACTGTTTCTCCCGCAGGCGCAATTCGCTGCCCCGGCCATCATCGGCGAAGATGCCGCCTCGCTTGTCCCCGCGTTTGCCAAGTCCGCCGCCGCCATGCTGAAATCCATCATTTACGGCGTGTCAGGACTTGCTTCGAGCGAACTCTGGAAGGCCGTGCTGTTAGTCTACGCCGCACTCTGCGCCGGCTCGCAGATGAGGCTCAGCCCCGAGGATATCCGGAGCGCCATTCCCGGTTTCGCGGGTATCGCATTTGCGGCAATCGCGATCAATACCGCAGTCATATCGCTCGGCGCGGGCGCGGCGGCACAGGCGGCGTACAGGCACGCCGCAATGAATTATTCGGCTTTCGTGTTTTGCGTGATGGGGACGTCTCTGATAGTCAACACGTGCGTGCTTGCGCTCGTCGCCGCCATCAGGCGCATAAGGGGCTGACTGTGCGGAACAGACTATATTTTACGTGATTTGAAGACAATCCGTACAGGATAAAAAGACCCCGATTCCGGAATGATCTCGACACGCACGACACGCGTTTCGCCGGGCTGCATGACAATTTCCTCGACCTTAGTCGTGTTGGGCGGGCGCGAAATCGGCACGTTATAGGGCTTGCCGTCGATTGTGACAGTCGCGATGGCTGGCCCTGCCGTGGCGGCGAAATGTATCTCTACCTTTTCGGGAGCGGGATGCGGATTTTCGACTGTCTCTGCGATGCGGTAGGTGACGCCATAGTTGCCTTTCAGCACTGCGGATGGATCGGTCAGCCCGATCAGCGGCTTGTCTCCTACTCCAATGAAGCGCCATCTGCCACCAACGGTGAATGTGTCGGCAATGTCGACAAACGGCTTTCCGAATGTCCCGTGGCCGCGCACTTCGTTGGCAAATCCTATCATGTCCGGATTTGCTTTGCCCTTTTCGGGCGCGACCTTGATCTGGAATGATATATACTCGCCGGCAAGCAGGCGGAGTTCGCCGAGCGAACTGACGACCTCGCCGTTGACGAGACGCTCGGACTCGATGATGCGCGAACCTCCCGGGGGAATGGTGATGATGCGCGAAAGCCCCGCCGCGGCATTGGCTGCGAACTGTCGCGCCGTGCGGTGTCCCGGCTCCATTTCCTCATTGTTTTTGCACGGATAGCCCTGCGTGACCTGCATGAGAGCCGCAGTGTCGGCATTGTTATAGGCAGTGACAAAATAGTTGATGGGCGCACCGGTCAAATTTTTGTGATGCGAGATGTACCGTACGGATTCGAGGCTGCGGACTTCGCCATCGAGCAGGCGGCCGGTTTTCACAAGAGTCTCGGGATTGTTGCTGACGTAGAGCCGCACACTTTCGGGAAAATCTTCGACGACGACATTTTCGAGAGTTACGATCGAGTAGCGGGTAGTGACCGCGTAGCCCGGCCCGTAAAAGCGGACTGGCACGATTAGGTAGCGTGTTTCGCCCCGGTTGAGGAAACGTGGTGCCTTGAATGGCCTGATTTTGAATCCCGCGCCGCTTCTGGGTCTGGCCGTCGCGAGGACTTCCCGAGTGATAAGATCGGTGAGCGCAGAGCGGGCAATCCTGTCGCCGGTGAGCATCACAGTCACAAACGGCGCGAGATCGCCAGCGGACGGCAGCGGTTTGGGCTTGACGGCCACTGTCGCCGGTGCGGCTTGTGGAGGCTTGGCCGTCTTCGCGGGAGAGAGCGGCTTCGCACCGGGCTTTGCGGGTGCGGCAGCTAATGATGTTGTACTGATGATCATCGCGGCAATAGCCGCGAGCAGTGCTTTTGTAGTTGAAGAATACATCGTATTACTTTTCCGGTTGCGCCAGTCGCGTACGCAAAACATAGTGGGCAAATCGTTATATGTCAATTTCAATATCCGGCAGTTGCCGTCTGAATGCTTTGTAGCCTTCTTCGTAAATATCCGACCCGAGAGTGTCGTTGGCGACAATAGCCCGGAAATCTTCGACGAAAATACTCCTGACAGCCTCAGCGCCAAGATCATCATAAGCAATGACCTGCGACTCCCTGACCGAACGCCCGATAAACGCCCCCGCACCGCCAATGGCCGCGAAATACACGGCCTTGTGCCGCACACATGCCTGCACAACTTCGGCTGAGCGTTTGCCCTTGCCGATCATGCCCCTGAGTCCGAGTGCAATGAGCGTGGGCGCGTACGCATCCATGCGATAGCTCGTGGTCGGGCCGGCAGACCCTATCACCTCACCGGGCCGGGCGGGCGTCGGCCCCACGTAATAGATGATCTGTCCACGCACATCGAAAGGCAGGGGCGAGCCGTTTTCGATGGCTTCGACGATGCGTTTGTGCGCCGCGTCTCGCGCTGTATACATCACTCCGGTGATCGAAACGAGATCGCCGATGCGAAGCGTCTGGAGCGTGTATTCATCAAGTGGGGTTGTCAATCGAATGATTTCCTTTGACATCACAGCACCGCCTTTGCATGCCTGTGGGCATGGCATTCCATATTCACGGCAACGGGCAGACTGGCAATGTGGCAGGGGTGAGTGAGTATCGAAAGCCCGAGCGCCGTGACAGTGCCGCCGAGCCCCTGCGGGCCGATGCCGGTCGCATTGATCCGCGTGAGCAGATCACGCTCGAGCGCGGCGATGACGCTGTCAGGATTGGGTTGGCCGATGGGGGTGAGAAGCGCTTTTTTCGAGAGCAGCGCGGCAAGTTCGAAATTACCTCCGATACCGACTCCCACGACAACTGGCGGGCATGGATTGGCCCACGCCTTTTCGACGGTTTCGAGCACAAATCCCTTGATCCCGGCCTTGCCCGCCGACGGCGGCAGCATGGCGATAGCCGACATGTTTTCACACCCGGCTCCCTTGGGCATCACGGTGATCTCGAATGTGTCTTTTTCAGCTTCGCTAAAATGGATAATCGCGGGCGTGTTGTCGCCGGTGTTGACCCTGATAATGGGATGCCGCACGACTGATTTTCTAAGAAAGCCATCCTTGTAGCCGAGCGCCACCCCTTCGTTGATAGCAAGCGAAAACGTACCCTTGTCGATCTTCACTTCCGGCCCTTTTTTGACAAAACATACGGTAATACCTGTATCCTGACAAATAGGGCGCATCTCGTCTCGGCTTATGCGCTGGTTTTCGATGAGGATATCCAGGATATCCCTGCCTGCCTGTGACCGCTCGGAGGAGGCGCCATTTTCAAGCGCAGCTTTCACATCATCGGGCAACACGCAAGCCGCCTCGATGCAGAGCCGCCGGACTTCCTGCACGACTGTTTTATACTCGATCACTCTCATTTCCGCATCACCTGCTTCCGGGAAGGGCTTCGCGGGATTCTATCCGGGGCAGCACCTTTTGTGAAATGTTAACATATTTTTACCGCGATAACCATTTGCTTCACCATTATGATTACATGGCATGCAAAATCTACTTTTATGACTATTTTCGTGACGCTGAAACCAAATAATGCCCAATTTGTTAGTAATATTGGATTTGCAGGGTATAATAATAATTAGATCGTGACGCGGATCACTTTCGGACCGCCATACCGGTTCCCGTGGAGGGGGGTGCCTTATGAGAAAACTTCTGATCGTAGACGACAAAATCGAAATCAGGACCCTCATGCAGGCCGAACTCAAGGACGAAGGCTATGATGTGCATGTCGCAGCTGGTGGCAGGGAAGCTCTCGACTACCTGAAAACCATCGACTACGATGTGGATCTCGTACTGCTCGACATCAAAATGCCAGACATCAGCGGGCTCGATGTACTGAAGGAAATCAAGGACTTGCGAAGTTCGCTCCCCGTCCTTTTGCTGAGCGCCTACAGTACATACAAGCAGGATTTCAAATCATGGGCCGCAGAAGATTATGTGGTCAAGTCCTCTGACCTCACGGAACTCAAACAAAAGATAGCGCGAATTGTCTCAACCTGCTGATTTTCCGCAGAGCGCCACTCAATTGGACAATATACTGCAAAATAAAATATTAGCGCATTATCACAACCGTTTCATCCTGGCGAAACACGGTCAGCCAACAGGATGGGACATCCTCGAAACATCAGAATTTACCAGAGCCAACTTTTTCATAAAGGCCGACATAGTCACGGGCCATACGATCCCAGGAGAGCGCGGCGGCGCGTGCGAGTCCGGCGTCCCTGTGATGCTCGCGCAGCGCGGTATCACTTGCGATGCGGGCCATGGCTTTTGCGATTGACCATTCGTCGCCGGGATTGAAATAAGTGACGGCATCTGCGGCATATTCACGTATAGCCGGCAGGTCGGAGACGGCGACGGGCGTGCCGCAGGCCATGGCTTCGGCGACGGGGAGGCCGAAGCCTTCCATGAGAGAGGGAAATACGAGTGCGGTGGCTGTGCGGAGCAGCGGAGGGAGGTCTTCATCAGGGATGTAGCCTGTGACGATGATGTCGCTTTTGTGCGGAGATTTTTCGAGAGCTTCATCAAATTCAGGATTGATGTCCTTTTGTCCCGCGAGGACAAGCTGCGTTTTGTCGGATGGGTTTGCGGAGCGGAATATTTCGTAGGCGCGGATGAGCCTTGCATGGTTTTTGCTTGGGCGGATGACACTGATATAGAGGAAGTAGCCGCGTGAGATACCGTATTTATTTCTGATGGCTTCACCTTCGGAGAGGATAGCGTCAGGGGTGAATTCGGTGGAGACTCCATTGCGGATGGTGAGGACTTTGCGGGGATCGGGGCGGAGGAGTTCGACGACTTCGTCGCGTGTACCGTCCGAGACGCAGGTGATGGCCGCTCCGCGGACGGCGGCTTTGAACGCGATGCGAGCGCCGACAATCAGGTTGAGAGAAAAGAGACTCGTGGGCTGTGTGATAACATAAAGGTCGTGGATGGTGGTGATGAGCGGTGCGACGGAGGGCGGGACGACATGGCAGGGTGTGTGGCAGACATCGAGGTGGCCGGTCCAGCGCTCGACGACTGGAGCCGAGCGAAACATCCAGTTGGCAAGCCGGATTTTTCGGTGACCGGGTATGGCGACCGTACGGAAGTTGGGCTGGTCGATGCCGAATGCCGACGCGTCGCGATGGCCGAATGTGTTGAAGAGTATGTACTGGTTGTGAGTGTCGAGGCGGGCAAGACGCGTGATGAGTTCGTACGTGACGCGATTGACGCCGCCCTTGACAGGGTAGTAGTATGAGTCCGTGTAGATGCCGATCTTCATGTCTTGACAGTCCGCAGTCATTTTGTGCCGCAGCAGACATTTTAACATCTGCCGGCAGATGTTAACAATGGCAGGCTGTATGTTGGCAATGCTTGCGGCACGGCTGGCATGCACTGCGCCATATCACACGCCCGCGCCTCTCAACATTTTTCGTGTCAGTCCGCAGCATCTGGTATATTATTATATTAACGGCAGCATTCTTATGACGCGCGCTTTTCTGAGTATAATGACAGTGCGTTTTGTATTTCATGACACTACAGCGGAGACAGATCATGAGCACATTCCTCGCAATAGACATGGGCGCCGAAAGCGGACGAGTAGTACGTGGAGTCATCAGCAACGGCAAAATAAGGATCGAAGAATGCGCACGATTCGTCAACGGCATGGTACGCATCAGCGGCCACTGGCACTGGAATGTCATCCGCCTCTACGAAGAAATCAAAACCGCCCTCCGCGCTGAAGCATGGCGCGGCGGCAAACTCTCAGGCATCGGCATCGACACATGGGGCATCGACTTCGCCCTCCTCGCCGCCGATGGCTCACTGCTCGGCACACCCGTCGCCTACCGCGACTCACGCACCGACGGCATGATGCGCAGATTTCACGAAGAAGTCGTCTCCCGCGGCGAAATCTACCGCCGCACAGGCATCCAGTTCATCGAATTCAACACCCTCTACCAACTCTTCGCCATGTCAGCCACCGACTCGCCCATACTGCGCGCCGCACACGACTTTCTCATGATCCCCGACCTCTTCATGTACTTCCTCACCGACGAAAAAACAAGCGAATTCACCAACGCCACCACTACACAGATCCTCAATGTCAACACCGGCGTATGGGACTACGACCTGCTCGAAAACGCCGGTGTCAACGCCGACATCATGTGCCCCATCATCACACCCGGCACCACCGTCGCCCCCCTCTCGCTCGACACCTGCGAAGACACCGGCCTCGGCCCCATCCCAGTCATCGCCCCAGCCACCCACGACACCGGCTCCGCCGTAGCGGCAGTCCCCGCCACCGGCGAAAACTGGGCTTACATCAGCTCAGGCACATGGTCGCTCATGGGCGTCGAAACCCAATCACCCATCACAAGCTACGAAGCCCTCGACTGCAACTTTACCAACGAAGGCGGCGTCGAAGGCCGAAACCGGTTCCTCAAAAACATCATGGGCCTCTGGCTCATCCAGCGCTGCCGCGCCGAGTCCGGCATCGACGACTACGCCACCCTCACCGCATCCGCCGCGACCGCGCCGCCATTCGCCAGCTTCATCGACCCCGACGACAAACGATTTCTCAACCCCCCATCCATGTTCCAGTCCATCGCCTCCTACTGCGAAGCCACCGGCCAGACCGTCCCGCGCGACACCCCCGCATTCGTCCGCTGCGCACTCGAAAGCCTCGCCCTCCGTTACCGCGAAACACTCGACGAACTCCGCCTCATGCCCGGCATCCAGATCGACACCCTGCACATCGTCGGCGGCGGCAGCAAAAACTCCCTCCTCTGCCAAATGACCGCCAACGCCTGCAACCTCCCGGTCATCGCCGGCCCCGGCGAAGCCACTGCCATCGGCAACATCATCGTGCAAGCCCTGGCCGTCGAAATCTTTCCGACACTCGACGACGCGCGCACCGCCATCCGCAACTCATTCCCGCTCACGGACTACACCCCGCGCGACACCGCCGCATGGGAAGCCGCGCGCGCCGAATACTGCCGCGTCGTCGCCATCACCCGTTGTACAATGTGAAACAGCTTCTTCCCAACAACTCCGGTTATGCGGAATGAGGATCGAATTCCTTGCCGATCCGCCAGCCCTGCCCAATCTTTTCACCCGTGGCATAATAGCTGCGGTCAAATACGGAAAAAACGGGGGCATTCACTTTTGCCATATCCGGTTTTTTACCAGTCAGACACGAGACCGAGCAATAAGTCTCCACTACTTCGGCAATGAAGGCGATGTCGGCATCACCGAAAGGGATTTCCTGTATCACGCGGCATTCGAGATTGACGGGACACTCGGCGATCATGGGGGCTTTTTCGAGTTCGCCAAAAAAATTAGTGAAAAGTTCGGACTTGTCGACCTCCCGGCCCGAATGGATACCACAATAGTCGACGGCGGCGATCATCGAGGCAGAGGGAATATTGATACTGTAGCAGCCGTGATCGCGAATGCCTTTTGTCGTGTGGTGCTTCGAGTTGACCGAAATATACACGACAGGCGGTTTGATATTCATGGCGCCGGCAAATCCCACGGCGAGGTAATTGGGTTTGCCGTCGACGATTGCCCCGGCGAGTACGGCCGGCATGGGGTATAGATAGGGTCCGGCGCCTATTTTTGCCTTATCCATCAAGACCTCCCATGTCACCATTTATCGAGATGAATTCGTGTCTCGGAAAAACGTGCGGTACGCGGCCTTGCTTCGGCCGGATACCCGATCGAAATGAGACAGAGCGGCACCGTGTCTTCCGGCATGCCGAGCAGCCTGGCGATTGCCTCGGGGCGGCCAGGAGACGGATGGACGCCGAGCCACACTGCGCCGAGTCCGAGCGTATGGGCGGCGAGCAGGATGTTCTGCGCAGCGGCCGAACAGTCCTCGACCCAGTACCCCGGATGCTTTTCGAGCGTGAGATCGGCGCACACGGCGATGACGAGCGGACTGGTCTTTACCATCGAGGCATAGGGATGATGGCGTGGTATCTCGTCAAGGACCGCGCGGTCGGTGATCACGACAAAGTGCCAGGGCTGCTGATCGCCCGCCGAGGGGGCTGACATGGCGGCTTCGAGCATTTTCCTGATCTTTTCTGGCTCGACCGGATCAGCTGTGTATTTTCTGATGCTGCGTCTTGTCAGGATTGTTTCAAGGCCGTCCATGTTTCCTCCATCATGTTATGGCTGTGATTGTACGGAAAGGGATATACCGGCCATAATCTCAAGGCCGGATGCCATCCTTCCGATTATATTAATAGAGGAAAACGGGAAATAATCAACAGAGCCGGCTTTTTCCGAAGCAGAAAGGAAGTGATCGCAATGGACGCTATCAGAGGGATCAGCGAAACAAGTGTCTCGGGAGTGCCTGAAAAGATATACGACAGGACCCCCGAGCGAGAGAAGCACAAGCAAGACATACCCACTCCCGCCGGCGGAGAAGACGCCACGGCGCAGGCTGCGGCAGAATTCGCTCGCAAAATCGAAGAGATCGCCGCCTGCATCTGCGACACTGTAATGCCCACATCGGACTCCACAGCCGCCGAGCGTAACAAACTTGCCAGTCAGCTTGCGCAACTGGCAGCCGGACTGATGGAACATGGCGCAGACATAGCCGGATTTCTCACCACCGTCGAAAAAGCGGCTACAGAAGGCAGCGGAGCGCAATTCATCGCAGTCAGCGCGCAGGCGCTCAGCACCGCCGGCCCCTCGGCGGCCGACACTCTTTCGGCTGCGGTCGAAACTCTCATCAGAAACAACGAAGACCTTGCCGGATTTCTCGATTTCGCCTCGCGCATCACCGAGGTCGATCCCCACAGTTTTGTCACCCATGTCGAAGTCACGGAAAATCTTGTCGATGGCGGCGCATCTTTTGGCGACTATCTTTCCCTCACGGCCAATCTCTATCAGGCTTACATATCCGGTGTGGGCGCAGAGCCAGAAGCCTTCTCATTCGGCAAAGTCGCTGCCGACCAGTATAGCGAACTATCGGACCCTTTCCCGGCCCAGCAGTTACCGGACAATTTTCTCACGGTATATCGCGAGTATCTCGCGCGCCTCGCTCATGGCGAAGGCCTTTTCACGCAAAGTATCCTCGACCGCCTTGATCAGAGCCTTCTTCCCCAGATTATCACTGATCCTGGATCCGAATCTTCAGAAATCTGAGGCTCGGGCCGCAACAGCACAATTTGTATTGGCAACAATCATCGAATAAGCCTGTAACAATGCTGAAAAGAAACCCGGATTCTGCAATAGAATTCGGGGCAGCAGTCGCAAGAAGGGCTGAAATGCAAGGCGCAAGGAGCATTCTTGCAGTGAGCAGTATTTGGCATACGCGAACAAAATAATGCTCCGGCAACACGGCAGTTCGCCCTTATCGCGACTGCCAAATGCGGCAATCTCTATTTTCTATTGCCGCATTTGGGATAAAAAACAACGGGAACCGCATCGAGCACAGCTCCCGTTGTACGATGTGATGTATGGATTAGAAATTCCAGTTCACTCCGGCTTCGAAATTTCTCCCCGGCTGCTCGTTTGTCCATGTTATGCCGGACAGATGGTCATGGTAACTCTTGTCAAGGACATTCTCTATCCCGATGATCACAGACGGGCCTTTTGCGAATGAATAGTTGAGATGAAGGTCAATGGTTGTCCACCCGGATGCCGCATCTTCATTTGCGGCAGTTTTCTTCTGTGCCGCCGCGGAGGTGAATTTGACTTCCCACCACGTTATGCCGTGGCCCTTTTTCCGGTATCTCATACCGTACAGGGCTTTCAACGGGGGTATTCTGCCGAGATTGTCTCCCGACGTGTCGTCCTTTCCCCTTACATAAGAGATGCCGGTGAAAACCTCAAGACCGTTGCCGAGCTGGTACTCATTGCCTGCTTCCATCCCGTACAGCACGGCTTCCCTGACATTTCTGAACTGATAGATGGTCAGGCCATTGCCATCTGTCGTACCGGTGTTGGCAAGATCTATATAGTCATCGATGGCATTTCTGAAAACACTTATGCGAGTGGTACTGCGCGATCCACGATAATTCAATCCCATATCCAGATTGATGCTTTTTTCGGGATCGAGGTCCGGGCTGCCATACTCGACCGTACCCGCAACGTTGTGCGGGCCGAAAAAGTATTTCTCCAGCAGGTTAGGCGCACGAAACGCACTGCCGATGTTAGAGGTAATGTCCGTCCTGCCATCCAGTCTGTAAACCATGCCGCCATTGAAGCTGAAAGAGCCGTCGCGACCGGACACTGGAGAGGAAATGGCATGGCCCGCGGCTCCGTCGGAACTTGATTCGACCGTGTCATATCTGATGCCGCCAAGCAGCGATATCCTGTCTCCAGCCCTGTACTCTTCCTGAATATAAGCACCCGCACTGTTGCGTTCGGAACTGGGGATGACGGGGACACCGTTATAAATCGCACTGGGAAAAATCCTGCGCGAGTCCGCCTCTTCTCTGAAAGCCTGTATACCAGCCGTCATCCGGTTGGACGGGCCCGCCTGAATTATCGTGTCCAGTTGCAGCGTGCCGGTGTCTATGTCGAGCCAGATATCTACCTTGCCTCCCGCGGGATTTACGATGTTCATGTGCCGGTTATGCGTCTGGAAATCATACATAGCCCGGATTTCTTCGACATTTCTCCCCGGATTGTGCCGGCTGTATCTGATAGTCCTTTTCTGGTGTTTTTCTCCGTCGAAGTGGCTCACGATGAAACCATTGTTGGGTACTCCGATGTCAGCCACAGAATGATCATAGGAAAAATCGACCGTGCTGTTTGCGCCATCGTACCGCACCCCGGCGCTCAGCGCGTTGCCTTCATGGAAAGTGTGCGGGATTTTGCCACGGGCAGTCTCGATGTTTGAGGTCTCGTTGTACGTATCGTTCAGATAGAAACTGAATCCATCACGACCACCCTGGACAAACAGCGATTCTTTTTTTCCCTGATTCACACTGCTGTAAGACGAGGACAGCGAGCCGGAATAACTCCATGACTGGCCCTGGTGAACGCCGCTTTTTTTCGTGATGATATTGATCACTCCTCCGAGCGCGTCGGACCCGTACAATATGGACGCGGGCCCCCTGACTGCTTCGATCCTTTCGATCCGTGACGTTTCGATCGAAAGAGCATGGTTGGATGTCCCCTGCTCTTCGGACAGCCGGACACCGTCGACCAGTATGAGGACTCTGTCACCATAGAGCCCGCGGATCATTGGCCGGACAGTCCCGGGGCCGAATTCAGCGGCGGACAATCCCGGCTCGTTGTTCAGCACATCGCCCAGCGATGAAGGCATCTCCAGTGCGATCTCTTCCGCTGTAGTCACACTGACCGGCATGGTAGTGTTCTGGATGCTGTCAGTATATTTCTTTGCGGTGATGTTCACTTCTCCAATGTCAATCGGGTCCGCCTGCCCATATCTGGCAACTGCCGTGGCTTCCGGCGGCTCTTGAGCGCATATTCCCGGCAGCGTGCAAAATATTGCAAGCAAAGCCGGGAATGCAAATGCGAAAAGTGCATTTTTCATTTCTGGTCTCCTCCGAGGAATGTCAATCAATCCCGAATGCTGCAACAGCATCCGGGGCCGCTGCCGCAAGAAGGGATGAAACGCAAGGCGCAGGAGGCGTCTTCGATGCGAGCAGTTATTTGACTTTTCGCAACTAAAAACACGCCGGCACGCAGCATCTCGCCCTTATCGCGGTTGCAGGGTGGGAGGAGCCCTTATGAGAAAATATCGAAAATGTTCGGAAATATAGTACTGTACGGTTTCGCAAAATACTTGCAGGGTGATGGCGGTCGTTATGGGAAATACATAATGCACGGAAGATGAAATTGCGTTGCTCAACCACAGACAGGCATGACATTGGCAATGATGCTCATGGCAATCACTCGTGCGGGCTGGCTCCATACCGGCAGAAGCATGTCCGTGCGCAACGCCGACCAATTCACCGGCAACCATCCCGTGTTTCGCATGATCTTCCAGATGATGATTATGAAGAAATTCTATGCACAGAGAGAAGGAGAAGAATACTGCCAGTTGGAGAGCCGCAACAATGTAAAAAAGTCTTTTTCTGTCGAACCATTTATTCATAGTTAATTGTAACACAGCCGGAATGAATGAAGCAATGCGCTTTCAGTGTGCGGACAGCTATATGACAGCGAGCGAGCGTTCAACCCGAAATTCTGCAATAGAATTCGGAGTGGCCGTCGATAGAAGTGACGAAATGCAAGTCGGCCAAGGAACATTTTTGCAGTGAGCGGCATTCGGATACGCAAACAAACTAATGTTCCGGCAACACGGCAATTGCCCTATCGCGACTGCCATACGAGCGATGCGGAAGGGGGGCATACGTTTCCCCACCTTGCCGCATCACACACTCCACCCGAGGCTCTGTTGCTGGATGGCAAACAGTCTGTTGTACAGGCCATTTTTCGCGATCAGTTCGTCATGAGTCCCCTGTTCGACCGCTCTGCCGCCATCCATGACAATGATCCTGTCGGCGCCGGCGACAGTACGCAGCCGGTGCGCGATCACCACGACTGTTTTTCCGTCGATGAGTCTGGAAATGGCCTGTTGTATCAGCACTTCGTTTTCGGGATCGAGCGAAGCGGTAGCTTCGTCGAGCAGCACGATCGGGGCATTTTTCAGCAGGGCGCGGGCGATAGATATCCTCTGCCGCTCGCCGCCGGAGAGCGTGGCGCCGTTTTCTCCGAGCATTGTCTGGTATCCATCCGGAAGTGATTCGACAAATTCGTCACAGCAGGCCGCTTTTGCGGCGGCGTGGATTTCTTCGTCAGAAGCGTCCATTTTCCCGATCCGGATATTGTTGTATATTGTGTCGTTGAACAGGACAACATCCTGAAAAACAAATGACATATAGCTCATGAGATGCTCCGGATCAAGTGCTCTGACATCGACTCCGCCGATCTTCACGGCACCGCCGTCAACATCCCAGAATCTCGCGATAAGCCTTGAGACAGTACTTTTACCGCTGCCCGAAGGGCCTACGAGAGCCGTTATCGCGTTCGCCGGGATCGTTACAGTCATGTCTTTCACCGCGGCACTGTCATCGCTGGTTTCGCCTGAATATGAAAATGTCACATTGTCAAAATCTATATCGAAATTCTTTAATTCTGTCTCCGAGTCACCCTCCATCACGGCAGCCGTAAACAGGGTCCTCATGCGTTGAGTCGAAACCTGCATGAAAAGCAGCTCCGGCAACAGGGTGAGCTCGGTGACGAGAGGCCCGTATATTCGCACCACTATCAGGAAAAACATCAGGAGCGGAATGAGTTCGATCTTGCCCCCGGTCAGGAGATTGACGCCGAAAAATACCGTTAGCCCGATGCCTGCCTGCAACACCGCCTGTGCTCCCGTGATGAAAACACCATATACAAGTTCGAGTCTTATGGCCATCTGCTTCATGTGTTTCAGAGTACGTTTGAGCGCGACGAATCTGTCGCCGTCAAGTCCGCACGACTTGATCACCTTTATGCCTTCGAGATATTCCTGCACCTGATCGGAGGCCGCCAGTTTTGCGCTGACAGCTTTTTCGCCGATTTTTTTCTGGATTCTGCGGCTTGCGGTTATCATGAAAAACGCCACTGGAACGGTACAGAAAATCGTCAGCGCCAGCCGCCAGTCGAATATCGCCAGCATAAGGCATATTACAAATATCGAAATAGCATTGGCCAGCACCTGTGGGATGATGTGACTGAGGACATGTTCGCTCGTGGCGCAGTCTCCCATTATGTTCGTTGTCAATTCGGAGAGATTCCTGTTGTTGAAAAAACTCATGGGCAGCTTTCTGATGTGTTCGGCCACACGTATCCTCGTGGCTTCCGATTCCATGTAAGAAGCAACGTAAGTTTTGTCGTAATCATTGCGCGCGGCCAGAAAAACGAGTAGCGCGCTGATGATCCCGAACACGAGATACATCCACATCCTCACCCAGGAAATCTCCCCTCCAGTCAATGGCCGCAGCAACTCGGCGAACACCTGTATCGTCACTCCGAACGGCAGCATCAGTGACAGATTGGTCAGCGTACACGCGGCAATGGCCTTCCTGAGATCGGCATAGCCCTTGTCAGTCAGCATCAGACTGTCCCTGAGATTTAACCTGGCGAAAATATCCATGTCTTTTCCTTTCGTACCATCGTATGTGATAGTGCCGCAACGATCACGGCGGCCCGTTCCGCCGGCCTATGCCAGCGTGCTCCCAGTGTCGCCACGCAATACAACCATCTTCCACCGCGCCTGCCGATATCTGTAAAACAGGTGGGCGTACAGCCATATAAAAAACGTCAGTATCCCGCCATCGATGTCGATCTCATCCGTATAGCCGCAACGCGTTTCACCTATCGGCGTGACCACGATACGGTGATCCCACCGCTTGAGAGGCCCTCCGTACTCATGGGACCGGATGACGTGACTGGCATCATCGCATGCCACCACCTCCATGTGATAGCTCCACGCCGGGATTATGTGAAAGAACCACATCCTCGTGTCGATAGCGACACCGGCCTCAAATCGATCCGGCCACCGCTCACTCCCCGAAAACGCGATCATCCTCCGGGTGATAGTCCTGAGCGTTTCGGGCATCTTCAATTTATGCCACACCACGTCAGCCGGCGTCGCAAATTCCGTGCATATCCTTGCCGCCATCGTACATCACCCCCCTCCCGGAGCCCATTCGCCAGTCCAGCGCTCTTGTATACATATCCCACATGGCGCTGTATCTGCCGCCTGCCGCGACAAGCTGCCCATGTCGCCCCTGTTCCACCACAGTCCCCCTGTCCATGACTACAATATTCGCCGCGCTCCTGACAGTAGACAGACGGTGAGCAATGATGATAACCGTTTTGTTGCGGATCAGCCTTTCAAACGCTTTCTGTATCAGATGCTCGTTCTCAGGGTCTGCAAAAGCGGTAGCCTCGTCGAGGACGATCACCGGCGCATCCTTGACTATCGCCCTCGCTATGGCGATCCTCTGCTTTTCACCACCTGAAAGGTGCACCCCTCGCGTGCCTATCACGGTGTCATAACCGTACGGCAGCCGGCTGACAAACTCGTGACATTGCGCGGCTTTCGCCGCCGCGATCACCTCTGCGTCCGTAGCGTCACTGTTGCCGATGCGTATGTTCTCGAAAATGGTCTGCTTGAACAGAAATACATCCTGAAACACAAAGCTGACATTATCCATCAGATATGACATCTCCATATTGCGAATATCCACCCCCCCGATGAAAATACCGCCCCGCGTCACATCGTAAAATCTCGGAATCAGGTGAGCGATAGTGCTTTTGCCGCTACCTGACGGCCCGACGATTGCCGTCACTTCCCCCTGCGCCGCACGGAATGTCACACCGCGCAATGCCACCGCCTCACTGTCCTCATCATAAGAAAAAGATACATCGCGAAATTCCACATCATATCCGTCACAGGTCTCATGCAACTCGGATACTGGCAGCTTTTCCATCGCCAGCACTTCATCCATCCTCTCCACACCGCCGGAAATCTGCATCGAAGCGCTCGTCACATACATGATCTTCATCATCACCGACGATATCGACGGGACAAACAGCAGATAGAATATGAATGTCATCGCAAATCCCGCATAGTCCTCCGTATGCAGACCGACCCATATACCGACCGGTATCAGGACAAGGTATATGTCGTTGATGACTGTCAGAAAACCTGACATATAGTTCTTCCACCCCAACGTGTATGGTATTACATACTCCGTATACTTCCTGATAGTCGCATGCAGCCTGCGAAAGGAATAAACCGTCTGCCGGAATGCCTTCACCACGGAAATACCGCGTATGTACTCGACCGTAGCATTGTTCATGTCTTCGAGAGCAGTCTGATACTTGTCCATCATCGACTTGGCGCCCTCG
This sequence comes from uncultured bacterium, assembly GCA_964595945.1. Classification (GTDB taxonomy): domain Bacteria; phylum UBP15; class UBA6099; order UBA6099; family JAJRTR01; genus CAZQSL01. The sequence goes on along the minus strand of CAZQSL010000007.1, from coordinate 32,941 downwards.
TTGCCATAGGCTTTGAATTCGATGACAAATGCAATCGCAATACCCGCGAGCGATGCGAGACCGAACCGCCAGTCGAACGCGAGCAGTATGCCCACCATCACTACAGGCGCTACGATTGTAGCGACCAGATCAGGAAACTGATGAGCGATGAAGCCCTCAATCTTTTCAATGTTTTCATCGATGATCTTGCGCAGCCTGCCACTGCCGTACCGGTAGTGAAAACCGAGTGGCAATCCGGCAATGTGTGCCGCAAAATCCACCTTGAGCTCGTACAGGGTGCCGAAGGCTGCCAGATGCGAAAACATCAACGCGCCGAAATACAGAATGATATTCGCAAGCACCCCTCCAAAGGCCACCCACCCGTACATGACCGTCTTGCCGACATCGAGACGGGCAAAATCAGGGTATACTCCGATAATTTCCCTGATTATGTAGTACATGGCGATAAATGGCGTGAACGATACTATGGACGCAAGCGCCGACAACACTGCCGACGCGACGATATAAGGCTTTTTGACTGCCGCAAGCTCAAGGAGCCTTGCCATCCCGCTTTTGGGTTTTCTGCCCACTACTTTTTCATTATCCATGCACTTCCTCATTTCACATCAGTCATCCGGCATCCGGGGATTGCGATAGCTGCCTCCGCTACGATATTAGCCAATGCTAATTATAATAATCTTAGCGAATTTTGCAAGTGTTTTTTTTTGAGTGCTTGAAAAAGTGTTTAGGTGCTATATACTATTGGCATGAAAATGATGATGTGTAATCATGGGGAACGCCGCATCAGCTATATGCTGCTGCGCGTCATGGTCTCTCTGCATGAAGCGGACAGGAAAGTGCGCCGCTACGGGACAGATCACGAACTCCATTTCGCCGAAATACACATGATAAAGGCAATTAGGGAAAATGACGGCATCCACGTGACCGGCCTCGCCGAAAAGCTCGGCGTCACGAAAGGCGCCGTGTCCCAGATGATCGCCAGACTGCTGAATAAGGGCATGATTGTCAAAGATACCGACGAGCACAATATGTCCAGACTCTCCCTGCGGCTGACCCCTGCTGGAGAGATCGCCCATGCCAATCACGAAAACGAACACCGTATGTTCGACCGTATGGTGAACGATGCCCTCGCGAACGCCACTCCCGAAAATATCGCCTTTCTCGACGCTTTCCTCGAAGAAATTGAAAAACGAATCGATGAAACGCTCAAAAACATCTGATTTTTTTTGCCATCAGAGTTTAGCTGCTAAACACTTGTTATGGAGGTACGGGACATGAATACAGCCGAACAGAAATTGCGCATGATGAATGAGGAGAAAATACCTTCTCTGCTGCTGAAAATGGGTTTGCCGACAATGATCGGATTTCTGATCAACGGGCTCTACAACGTGATCGACGCCTATTTCGTGGGAAAGCTCGGAACGAGCCAGATGGGCGCTGTGGCGATATCCTTTCCGATCTCGCAGATGATCGTAGGCATCGGTCTGATGTTCGGCAATGGCGCTGCGTCATACATATCGCGGCTGCTCGGCGCAGGCGACAGGGACCTTGCGTCCAGGACCGCTTCGACCGCCGTTTTTGCCAGTCTTGCTTCCGGGGCGGCACTCATAGTGATTTCGCTGTGTTTCATCGACAGGATACTGATATTTCTCGGAGCTACGGACACGATACTTCCCTATGCCAGACAGTTCGCGACTGTCTATCTGCCAGGGGCGATCCTGACGATATTTTATGTGGTTATGAACAACATAGCGACCGGTGAGGGCTCCGCAAGGATGACCATGACGGCGATGGTGCTCGGCGCGGCGCTCAACTGTGTATTCGCCCCGCTGTTCATCTATGGTCTCGGCATGGGGATACGGGGCGCGGCATTCGCCACTGTCGCCGCGCAGTCGGTCACGGCGATGCTATACCTGTGGTGGATAGCAGCCGGCAAGGGCGTCGTGAGGATTTCCATCAGGCATGCGTCGGCTGACGGCAGGATTATCGCCGAGATACTCCGGATCGGCATACCGACGTTTGTATTTCAACTGCTAACAAGCGTCGCAATCGGACTCACCAACACTTCGGCCAGCCACTATGGCGACGCAGCGGTCGCGGCTATGGGGATCGTGACAAGAGTGCTTGCGATAGGGACATTTGTCGTCTTTGGATTCATTCGCGGGTTTCAGCCAGTAGCGGGATTCAGCTTCGGGGCTGGCAACTACGGACGGCTCTCGGAAGCCATCAGGACCACCCTTGTCTGGACGACGCTTTTCTGCGCTGCTTCAGCCGTTATCATGTTTTTCCTTGCAGCCCAGATAGTATCCATATTTACGCAGGGTGACGCGGAAGTCGTGAAGATCGGGGCTCTTGCGCTGAGAGCATCTGCCGCCGTTTTCGCGGGTTTCGGCTTTCAGATCACCTATGGCACTCTATTCCTCTCGATCGGGCGGGCTCGCGACGGGGGGCTCCTCACCATGAGCCGCCAGGGGATTTTCTTCATCCCGGCCATCCTCGTGCTTCCGCACTTCTATTCACTATACGGGGTCATCTATTCTCAGGCTGTCGCCGATCTGCTCTCCATTGCACTGACTGTTTACTTCGCGTTAGGATTTGGAAGAAAATAAACATAGCAAGATTGCGCCGGATTTTTGGCCGTAATCAAGGCGCTTGCGAAGGAGCATACCTAAAGGTATGTAACTGAGCAGGCAACACAGAAGACGGAAAATAAAGACAAGCAAGATGCTAAGGTTATTTTGTGACAAGCCCTTAGTTTTCAGGCAACATATCAAAAATATCGGAGGAGGAGCACATGCGCTCACGAAATGACGTCTGCTCGACGAAACATCTCAAGGCAATCGACAATTTGATCAGGCCGCTTATCCACCCGCCCGAAAAGGTATTCGGCCCATATATCAAACCCGGTATGCATGTCATGGACATCGGTTGCGGCGGCGGGTTTGCCTCTCTCGCATTTGTCCGGATGGTCGGCCCGGGCGGTAAAGTCGTGGCCGCGGACCTCCAGCAGGAAATGCTCGACATCGTGTCGGCACGGGCGCGAGCCGCCGCAGTGCCGGAGGGAATTCTGCATTTCCACAAATGCGCTAAAGACTCGATCGGCAGCGCCGGAAGATTTGACTTTATCAACGCTATGATGATGGTGCACGAAACTCCGGATCAGGCCGCGTTTTTCCGCGAAGTCCATACTCTCCTGAAAGATGGAGGATTACTGCTTTTCTGCGAGCCGAAAGGACATGTCACGAAGACGGATTTCGAGAAAGAAGTCGGGCTTGCGCTCGCGGCGGGCCTCTGCGAGCAGGGGCGCCCCCGCGTGGCCATCTGCCATGCCGCGCTGCTTGTCAGATAGTGACGCGCGAGTGTGCCCTTCGCGAGGTCTTCGCTATTATCATCTGATCGGGATTGTGCTCGATCTGTCAAAACTTCATCAAGGGATCGATGTAATATCCCGAATTCTGCAATAGAATTTAGGGGTGTATATGATCTTCTATCCCAATTTACCAATATGTGCGGTGCTTTTCAAGCGCCGGTGTTTTTGGAATTGTGTAATTGCCTTTATATGGCAGTGTTTTGATAGAGGTCCATATCCCTCACTTTCAAAAAAAGGGGGAGGGCTCCGTGAGTGATTTACGATTGATGCTCAGTATAACTGTCCGCAGCAACCGGCACATATTACCTTATACCAAGTTGCGTTCATACAAGTAACATGAAAACGGTACAAACGGTAAGTGTTATAAGCGATGAGAGTTTTTGAAAGAGGTGTGGAGGAAACTTTTTGCAAAAAGTTTCCTCCGCGCATTTTACTCTTTTGAAAGCTTTTTGGTATTACAGGCCTAATCCTTCGATACTGCGTCAGGCGAATCATCGAGAAGTACATCGGCAAGCCCGGTGAGTTCGAGGATTTTATGAGTCTGTTTCGAGATATTGGTAAATATGAGTTTTCGTCCGGATTTGTGACAGGTCGTGTGAATCGCGAGCAGGGTGCCTATGACCGATGAGTCAAGATAGAGGTTATTGAGGTCGATGGTGACTGGTTCCGACTCTGGCGCATCTTCGACAAGCTGCTTTACGCGCCGGTGAAAAACCATTCCTCCCACAAACTCGTTTTCCCCTTCATTCATCACTATTTCCGGCATTTGATCCGATCCTCCGTTTATTTATTTCACAGGGAATGCTATTATAACATAATACGGTTGAGTGTAAATATGTTTTATGTCACACCCGGCTGTGTACATGGTAAAATTTTAGAATGGAGTTGACAGCCATCAGATATTGTGTAATAGCAAGCGGAAGCAGCGGCAACTGCACTTATGTGGAAACGTGCGGCGCGCGATTCCTGATAGACGCCGCGCGGGTGGGGCAGAAGTACATCACGAATTCGCTCGCGACTCTGGGCGTCGACATCAAGGGCATTGACGGGATAGTATCGACACATCTGCATGGCGATCATGTTGACTGCAGCGTCACATTGCCGCTTTGCCGAAAGCATGACATCCCCCTGTATATCCACGACGACGCGACTGCCGATCTGCTCAACAGATCGCGCAGGTTCGAGGAACTCATCGATCGGGGGCTTCTCAGATATTTCACCGACGATCCGTTCGAGATCGGCAATGCGACATGGATACTGCCTTTCCATGTCACACACGGCGGCGGCGGGTGGAACACTGATTATGTGGGACGTCCATGCGGATTCCGCATCAACGAGGGTAGCCTCGACACGCCCGATCACTCGATGGTCTATGCCACCGATCTCGGCGAGGCGCCGCAAGGGCTCGACCACATGCTCACGGGAGTGCAGGCTCTCGTGCTCGAAAGCAATCACGATACCGATATGGAAAAGGCTTCGTCGCGCCCGGCATTTCTCATCAAATGGGTCCTGGGCAATCGCGGACACCTTTCCAACGAACAGGCCGCCGACATCATCGAAAACGCCGTGGCACTCAACAACGGCTCTCTGCGCCATATCACTCTGGCTCACCTCAGCGAAGACTGCAACACTCCCCAGATCGCGTACCGCGCTTCCGCCGGGCGGCTCTATAAAAACGACATCCTCGACAATCTCAATATCTTCGTCGCCAGGCAGCGTGAAATCAGCAGAGACATCATCATCTCCTGAGAGGCCAGACATGTCTACCATAGGTGACATCCATATCCCCAACATCGCCGTCAGCCTGAAAGACCTCGCCAGCGGTACCGTCGCCAATCTGTCCGGCACGCAGGGCGCCACCTACCACGCGAAAGTCGTCGATGTCCACAACGGCATGGCCGTACTCAATGTCGACGGCAAGACGGTCATGGCCAATTCCGACACACCACTGCAAGTCGGCGCCGAATACGATCTCGTCGTCAAGGGCTTCGACTCAAACGGCCGCATCACCCTTCAGGTCTCCGAATCCTCCCCTAACAGAAACATCGCGACCACCCTGCGCACCATCACCGATGGCGAGCTCCTCGCCCGTCTCGATGAAATGGACATCCCGGAGACCACATACTCAAAGGAAACCGCCACTGCCCTCCTCAACAAGGGCATCACACTCAACCGCGAAAATTTCGACAGGATAATTTTCGCCCTGCCCGCGGAAGCTACCACCGACGACATCGAAACGGCCGCATCCATCCTCAAAAGCGGCGTCATCCCCGACAAGGCCGCCGTCGTCGCAATGCGCGATGCCTCAGTCGCCGAACAGCAACTCCCAAAAATCCTCCTCCAGGCAATCAAAACCACTCAGAATGCCATCGACACCGCACCCGCCCCGCCTCCCGGGCAGTCTCAGCGGGAGTCCGAAATCTCGTCCGCACTCAAGGCCGCCACTCTGCCTCCCCCGGGTGAAACACCGGCAACGACCATCACCCCTTCCCAAATCACGATCCCCGACGCTTCATCCCGCGCATCGGTCATCGCCAGCCTCCCGCGTCTCATTTCGGCATTCACCACAAGCCCCGAAGCCCTGATCGACGAATTCGTCTCTCTCGACCTGAAAACCGATATGCCGCTTGCCACAAAAGCCGTCGTCTCAGCTCTCCTCACCAACGCCGCAAACCTCATCGACCCGCCCGAAACCACTCTGCAGCCCACCCCTGCCCCCGATCCCCAGACCGCTCTCGCCCTCGTCTCAAAGGCAAGCTCTCTCATCGAAAACAGTCCGGCCTCATCACAGGCCGCCTCCATAAACAACATCGCCGCCGATGTGATCAAACTCGCCACCGGCCTGCCATCACCCCCCGGCAATGACTCCGCCGCCGTCGCCTCCCGGCTCAGGTCACTCGCAACCGCGATCACTCTCACCACCTCCCAGTCATCACCCCCCACCACCCCAGTCGCTCCCGCCCCGGACGGCGACATCGTCAGACTTTTCGTTTCGGCACTCAACGACGCAGCAGTCATCGCCAGACAGACACCCCAGACTACCAGCCCGGCAGCACAACCTCAGACTCCCCCCCCCACTACCCAATCATCCCAACCACCACAACAGCCCGCTCCACAGCCACCAACCACAGCCACCACTCCCGCCATCCTTCGATCCTTCGCCACACTGGCCGCCTTCGAGATCGACTCTCAGACACATCCCAATCTGGCCACCTTCATGGCCACGGCCAAGGAATTCATCGCCACTGTCGCCGGCGAACCCCCAGCCGCGCCATTGGCAGCACAGCAATCCGCAACCAGCTCCAGTCCCACGCAACTCCCCGCAACGGCCGAACACGCAGCCACCCCGGCTCCCACGGCTCCTCCCGCCGAAAAACTCCTGGCCCAGGCCGCCGATATCGCACGCTCACCCGAATTCGCCAAAGAGCTCCTCACGATCAACACCCGCGCCGGCCAGACCGCTTCCGACTCGATCAACATCGTCAAATCATTCGCCACTCCAGTACAGACCGCCACCGATCAGTCATACAGCGTAGCCACTTACATGAAAGCCGCCGAAGCCGCCAACTCGATCCGCTGCAACGGAGGATGGCAAGGCGGCGGCGCAGGCGACGGGATATATGCCTGCTTCCCCTTCCAGATCGGTGACAAAACCCATATCGGGCAGCTCCGCGTCTACCGTAATGACGACCCCGACAACAGGTCTAACTCACGCAAACAGCTCGACCCCTACGACGCCCGCGTCGTACTGATCCTCGACACCGAATACCTCGGCCTCACTGGCATCACCTTCAACACCTTCCGCGACAAATCGATCAAATGCGACATCGAAGTCACCGACTCGCAACGCAAACGCGTCGTCGAAAAAAATCTCGCCTCACTCACCGCCGGACTCTCTGAAAACACCTCTTACGAAAAAAACATGGTCACAGTCAAAGTGCGCAAACGCATCTCCGCCAAAACACGGGAAGTCCAGCCCGAACGCACGGACGGCATCAAGACCGTTGATATCAGGATATGACCGAAGAGAATAAACTGCCAAAACAGAAAAAAGCGGCGGCCCTCGCATTTACGCCCAATGTCGATGTGGCCCCGCGTGTACTCGCGACCGGCAAGGGGCTCATCGCCGACCGAATCATGCAGGTGGCGAAAGATAACGGCATACCGCTCTACGAGGACGCCTCAATGGTCGAAATCCTCGTCAAACTCGATCTCGGCGACTATATCCCCTTCGAGATTTTCCAGGCCGTCGCGGAAGTCCTCGCTTTCATCTACACTATCGAAGAACGCGCCAAACGCGGCAGATTCTGACACCTCTGTCACTCGCGGCTGTACTACGGCACCTTTTTGCGCGAAAGGATGAATCTGATGTTGTGCATGAAAAAGAAATCCCTGTGGATCACCGCATTGATGGAATACGCGATATTGACAAACACGTGAGACCCCGGCAGAAACCTGAAGCCCTTCCCGAGCAAAAATCCGACCACGCGACGCGGCAATATGGGTATCAGCGACATGAGCACCCTGATAGCCCTGAATTCCCTCGTTGCGCCGCCACCGCTGCCCAGAAACATTTCCCCTGTCCCAGCCTGTATCGCCGCGTATTGCTCGGCCGTCACCAGCCCTTCCCTGACTGCGGTTTTGAGCATCTCCGTCCCGGGGAGATAAGTCAGCCAGTATGAAAGCAGCCTCGTCGGGCGCATCTCCGTGTAGTACCCGACCGCTTCACGCATCATTTCGACCGTATCTCCGGGGATACCCAATATATGGTCGACGAATACCTTTATCCCCTTTTTCTGCAATTTCGCCACGTTTCGCATGACCAGTTCGTTGTCATAATGACGATTCATCCTGCTGCTTCTCTGGCCGGGATCAACCGACTGCATCCCTACGGCGACATATCCGGCGCCACTGTACGCCAGACACTCGACCATTTCATCCGTCAGCGACGCTGGATGGGAAAAACAGTAATATGGCTTGCCGATGACTTCCCGGTATTTTCCCGCGAACTCCTTCATCCATTCGATGTTCATGGGAAACACTTCGTCGTAAAACTTGACGGCCTGTACGTTACCTCGCGCAACAACGGGCAAAAGCTCTTCTATGACATTGTCTACCGAGCGGCGGCGCACTTTACGCATTTCCGGCAACTGCATCCTTTCGACGCTGTTGTGGCAGTATGTGCATCTGAACGGACAACCGCGCGATGTGACAATCGTATAGCACCGTTCGAGTATTGGCATTTTGTCATAGTAGATGTCTTTTGCCGGAAATGACAGCGTGTCGAGGTCTTCCGCTATCAGCACCCCCTCGCCCATGATCAATTCGCCATCCACCTTGCGCCACACGCCAGGGATCGCGCTGACACGTCCGTTCTGTATGTCATCGAGCAGCAGAGGCAATGTCAGATCGCCTTCGTTGAGGCATACGCAGTCGACGGCAGGATCGCCGATCAGAGTTTCAGGCGCCGCCGTCGCGTGTACTCCCCCGAAGATTATGATTATCCCGGGTGCCGCTTTTTTTATCTCACGCGCAAATTCAAGCATCCACGCCAGAGTTGTCGTTACGCACGAAAAAGCAACTACATCGGTCTTTTCACTCAGTAATCGCCGGAGCATCCGCGGGCGCAGATCGAAATGCTTCGCCAGCAACTGGACATCCCACATGAGATGCCCTCCGAAGACGGCAGGGTCAAACAGCAGCGACACGCGGTGCCCCGCCTTGCGCGCCGCAGCGGCGATGTATTCCAGCCCTACGCTCTCAACCCCTATGTATGGAAACACGACATTCATTGTCGAACTCTGCCATTGATGATACGTACGGTCTGCTGAAAACTCTTTTCGGTCATTGTTGTTTTTCAATACATATATATTCGCGCAAAAGGAACGAAAAGGAAACATATTTCTTTTTTTGCAAGCGTTCACGACAAGCGCATGGATATCCCCTTTTTGTAAAAAGGGGGTCTCCAAACCTCACCGAAAACCTTTATATGCTATGCTCCAGCAATTTTTACGGGTTACAAGCGGCTAATATGCCGCTTGTAACCCGTAAAACCAGAGAATACTCCAAACATAGGGAGTTTTTGGGAGAGGTGCGGAGAACCTTTTTTGCAAAAAAGGTTCTCCGCGAGTATTCCGCGAACGCATACAAACAGACAAAACTTCAGGAAAACTGTCGAACAATTATCCGAGCTTCGATTTCAGCAGTTCAGCGCCCTTTGCAATGGCATCCGGTACAGCCGCGCCGAGTTTTCCGCCGGCCTGCGCGAGATGCTTCTGCCCACCACCGCCGCCGCCGGCGATCCTGGCAATATCGCGAATGATTGCGCCTGCGTCTAATCCCTTTTCGACAAGGTCCTGCGAAAAAGTGAGTATGATTGCCGCCTTGCCATCATTGTTCGATCCGAGTACGACAGCGTATGAAGGAAGCTTTGACTTGACTTCGTCGAACACCGCAAGCAGGGCGTCAGTCGTCATATTTTCGAACGCCTCGGCAATGACAGCGGTGCCATTCACCATATTGGACTCAGCAGCGGCAAGCAGGCGCTGGCCGGAATCCTTCGCTTTGCCCTGTGCTGACTGCCTGAGTTCGCGAGCTGCCTTTTCGCGCTCAGTGATGAGAGCCTCGACTGACTTGACGACGAGCGTGTCCTGCGTGTTGAGCAGGATGGCAAGTTCGTCGAGCATTGCGGCTTTTTCCTCATAATAGGCAACTGCGATTTTGCCCGCGACAGCTTCGATGCGACGCATGTTGCTGCCGATTGTGCGCTCGGAAATAATCTTAACAAGACCGATCTGCCCCGTATTGGCTACATGGGTGCCACCGCACAGTTCGAGACTGACATCGTCGATCTTCACCATGCGAACGGTGTCGCCATACTTTTCGCCGAAGAGCGCCATGGCGCCCTCCTTTCTGGCATCCTCGAAGGATTTTACGTCGGTTACCACCGGCATGGCGCGAAGGACGGCATCGTTGACGTGTTTTTCGATAGCTGCGAGTTGTGCGGGTGAAATGGCGTTGTGGTGGCTGAAGTCGAATCTGAGTTTGTCTGGCCCGACATAAGAACCCGCCTGATGGGCATGTTCGCCGAGCACGACGCGGAGAGCCGCGTGGAGCAGGTGCGTCGCAGTGTGGTGGCGCATGATGGCGAGGCGGCGTTCGGGATCGACTGACACTTCGACTGGATCGCCCTTTTTGATTGTGCCCGAGACCGCCTTGCATTTGTGAATGATGATCTTGCCCTCGACCACAAAGGTATCCGCAACTGTAAATGAACCGCCGACGAATGTACCCGATCCACTGTCGCCGGTCTGTCCGCCCATTTCCCCATAGAACGGGGTGCGGTCAAGGAGAAGTTCGAAATCATGTCCGTCAGCTACGGTATCGACAGCGGAGCCGTCCAGAAAAAGGCCGGCAACATTGGCAGTGAATGCCATCGAGCCATATCCGTCGAAAGTACCTGCTGAAGCCGCCTCGGCAGCGTCGCGATAGATTTTTTCGGTATCTTCGATGAAGACTGATCCATCCATCTTGCTGCCTTTGCGTGAGCGTTCCTTCTGATCTTCCATCGCTTTGTCGAAAGCATCACGGTCAATGCCGGTGTATCCGAGTTCTGCGACGATTTTTTCCGCTTCTTCAAATGGCAGGCCGTAAGTGTCATAGGCTGTGAAAATTAGTGATCCGTCGGCAAGTGCGCCTTTGTCGCCAAGTTCAGACTCTTTCGCTACGACAAACGAACGCCCCATTATGAGTGCTTCGGCGAACTGCTCTTCTTCCTTTTTGATGACATTGGTGATGAGCGACATTTTTTCATTGAGCTCGGGATACTGGTGTCCGAGAATGTCCGCGACAACAGGAGCAAGCTCGAACAGAAACGGTTTTTCGACGCCGATTTCATGCGAATAAGTGGCAGCGCGGCGCAGGATTTTGCGAAGGAGATAGCCGCGTCCCTCGTTGGAGGGAAACACGCCATCGGCGATGAGAAATGTAACGCTGCGCATGTGGTCGGCAATGACCCGGAAAGGCATGGTGTTGTCGGCATAGGCAAATCCGGTTGCCGATTCACAGGTTTGTATGATGGGGAGCAGCAGATCGGTTTCGAAATTAGTGGGGGTGCCCTGAAGGACGGAAGCTACGCGTTCGAGACCGCTGCCGGTGTCGATATTTTTGTTGGGAAGCGGGATAAGCGCCCCGCCATCCTGCCGCTCGAATTGCATGAAAACAAGATTCCAGATTTCGATGAAGCGGCCACAGTTGCATGTAACGTCGCAGCCGGGATTGCCACAGCCGCGCTCGATGCCGAAGTCATAGAATATTTCGCTGCATGGGCCGCACGGGCCATTGGGACCTTTGGACGGTGCGCCGGCGGGCCAGTAGTTGTCGTCTTCTCCGAGGCGGTATAGCATATCGGGTTTGACACCTACGGTTTCGAGCCAGATTTTCGCGGCTTCATCGTCATTTTCGAATACTGTCACGCGGAGACGGTCGATCGGGATTTTGTAAATTGTCGTGAGGAGTTCCCATGCCCACTGGATAACGTCTTCCTTGAAGTAGTCGCCGAATGAAAAATTGCCGAGCATCTCGAAGAAAGTGTGGTGGCGCGGAGTACGGCCGACTTCGTCAATATCGACGGCGCGAAGACATTTCTGGGAAGTGGTCATGCGGGTATGCGGCGGTTTTTTGTGACCGAGGAAATATGGTTTGAATGGCACCATGCCGGCTGATGTCGTCAGGAGCGTGGGATCATCGGGGACAAGGGATGCGCTGGGATGGCGCAGACAGCCCTTGGACTCAAAAAATGACAGAAATTGTTCTCTGATTTCATCGGATTTCATCTGAAAATTCCCTTTCAGGATTATGTATTCCAGTTCGTCAGGGAGACAAACCAGTGGTTTTGCGAGCTTGCCCTGCGTGGGAGTCAGCGTTCGAGTTGTCGTCTGAGTTTTTCGAGAGCGGAGGACTGGATGCGTGAGACCTGCATCTGTGATACCCCGAGCATTTTGGCTATCTGCGCCTGTGAGAGATTCATGTAATAGCGGTTATAGATCACGATTTTTTCGTCCTGCTTGAGATTTTTCATGCAGGCCTGTATGGAAACGCGGTCACTGATAGTATCCATATTGCTGTCGACATAACCGAACATCTCCATGAGCGAAGAAGTGCCGGAGCCATTTTCGTCTTCGACCTCGCGGTCGAGAGAAACTACATTGTATGACAGGACGGCTTCTCGCGATTCGATAATCTCTTCGACGGTACACTTGAGATGTTTTGCGATTTCGTCATAAGTGGGCGGTTTATCGTTGTCTTTAGTAAGTTTTTCGATCGTCTGATTGACAGCGAGATTGAGGTCCTTGATGCGGCGCGGGACTTTTACGCTCCATGTTTTGTCGCGAAAATAGCGTTTGATTTCGCCAAGAATGGTCACTGTGGCGAAAGTGGCGAATTCGGTGCCGACAGTGGGATCGTACCTGTCGACAGCATTGATGAGGCCAAGCGTGGCAACCTGCATGAGGTCTTCGAACTGTTCGCTTTTGCTGCCAAACCGCTTTGCGAAAAATCGCGCGATACTCATGTGCGACTCGATGATCTTTTCTCTCACAGCCTCGTCACGCGTGGCCGAATACTCCTCGAAAAGCTCTCGCGTGGCTGATTTCAGTTCATCTTTGAGTGCGGAATTTTTCAATTTCAGTTGGCCTCAAGCACTAAATGATTTCCTTGCGCATCAAAACCCTGCCGCCGCCGGTGCGCGAAGAACGCAGGGTGACATCATCCATGAGAGTCTGGATCAGTACAAATCCAAGTCCTCTTTCATTGAAGTCCTCGGCAACGAATGGTTTTGCGGCTGGAGTACCCTGTACCTTGTCCGTGATCTCGAAAAAAATGTTCGAGGCATCACACCAGCAGCGTATCTTCACCGGTTCATTTATCCCGGTTTCCTCTGCACTCTGAATCGCGTTGTTGCAAGCCTCGGAAACAGCGACCTTAAGGTCTTCGATGAGGTCGATAGTGATACTGAGCCTCGAAGCATATCCTGAAACAAAAAGCCTGACAATGCGGAGAAACTCCGGCTTCGGCGGAATTGATAGTTCGACAAGTGACTCTTTTTCATTGGTTTTTACCATGACAGCCCCCGTTGTGTCTATCCCTTGAGCACTTCTATTGCGGAGTCGACAGTTTCTCTGATACGGAAAATATTGCTGAGACCAGTGATGGAAAACATCTTCAGTATCCGCTCGGAATTGATGATCAGCACGACATCTCCACCGCGCTCGGCGATCCGGCGCTTGATGCCGATAAGGATGCCGAGTCCCGTGCTGTCGATATACTTTACTTCGAGCATGTTGAGCAGCAGATTTGTCCCCTCTGCCACATCATCCATTTCCTCGTTGATTTTGTCTTTGAAATTTCGCGCGTTATAGAGGTCGATTTCCCCCTGCAAATTTACTATTACCGCATTCTCCCTGCGCTCAGTATCGAGAATAATATCCATCTGCTGTTTTTCTCCCTTCAGGCAAAAAACCATACACTACCGGAATCCCTGACCTGCAGATATGACCATACAGGCCTGCCTTTCAATATATGCACATTATAGGATTATAACGCTTTTTGATTTGTTGTATACTGTTTGGCAGGACTTAACACATTTTCTGATTTGTTGACAGAAAAGTGTCAGATACCCGTATAATAAACCATATTATATTGTCAGTCAGCATATCGGAAAGCAAAACCAGCCCAAACGGGAGGTCACCGTGAAAACCATCAAGATAGCTACCGTCACAATCCTCGTACTACTGGCTGGCGCCACGACCATCTTCGCAGCCAAAGCCAAAATGAAGTTCATCGTCCCCGATAATTTTGCCCTGTCATCCAAATCGGACACACAGATGAAGCAAATGGCCGAAGAGCTTTTCGCCGCAGTGACCGATGGCACCAACACCGATGTCGACATTGTCAAGACCAATCTCGTCGAAGAAGACTATATGAAATACATCACTACCGAACTGCTCGCGAAACGCATAGACTTCGCCGGCACCTCCGGCGACTGGTATGTCAAACTATCTCCCTCGATCCGCGCCAAGATGCCACCTTTTATCGGCATTTCCGTCAACAACAATAAAAATCAGAACTTCTGCTTCTATGTCAGGAAATCGGATAACATTAAAACCGCCGCGCAACTCAGAGGCAAAACCCTCTCGACCTACACCTACAAAGATGCCCGCTACCTGCTCTACAAACAGGGCTTCGACGAAAAACTCGACAAATATTTCGGTAAAGTTATTTTCGACTACAAACTCCCATACGAGTACATGAAAGACCTCGTGGACAAGAAAACCGACGCTTTCGTCACATGGGATTTCCTCGTCCAGACGTCTCTGGGCGTCGATCCCCGCTTCAAGGACATAGTGCCCGTCGCGTGCAATTATTACACACTCAACGGATTCATCGTCATGCGCGACGGACTCGATCCTGCCACCGTGGCGGCCATGCGCAAAAATGTACTGTCATGGAAAACCAACCCCAAACTCGCAAAGTTCAAAATGCTGTTCGTCGCGATGAAAGGCGGCCCTGTCGAACTCAAGCCCGAAGATTTCAAACTTTCGCTCGACGTGGATCGCCTCATCGTGGATCGCGGATGGGAAGCCGAACGCAAGGATTTCATAAAAAAGCACATGAAGTAGTCCGGCTACGACTATGGATGGATGATTGCCACCCACTGCATGTGACGGGTAACAAACAATACCCTGATTTCTCCTGAGATTCAGCGGCACAGTCAGAAACAGGATATTGCCTGTTTGAGTTTTGACCTTATTTCATCCCGGATTCCGCAATAGAATTCGGGGTTCAAGTAGCAATTAACCGGATGGACCACAAAAGGAATAATATACGACCCGGCGCCGGATAAACATAGCAACGGATTCTTGGCAGTTCCGGATACAGGATGTTAAACTCAGGAATTGACGATTATGTCTGGATGGAAAGGCCGCCGGACTGAAGCATGCTTTTGCGGGTTTCCATATTTACAATGTTCCAAGCGTCGCGCAGGTCCTTGAGGATGTGGAGGCATTCTTCTATCTTTGCGCTGTCCTGCTGGATGTTTGCATCGACGAGTTTCATGTGGACGTATATGTATATGGATTTGAGATTCTCCGCTATTTCACCGCCAGCCGCCGTGTTGAGAGAGACGGTCAGTTCGGTGACAATCTTCTGTGCCTTGATGAGTTTGTTGTGGACACTTTCACGATTGACGCCTATATCCTGCAATGCGAGGGAGCACATTTTTATGGCTTCGTCATAGAGCATGATGACAAGCATGAGTGGCGTGGCCGTTTCCACCTTGTTGACAAGGTACTGTCTGTAGGCAGCTTCTTTGTGTGGGTTGTTGTAGTTCGGTGGCTTGCTGTAGTTTTTGTTGTCCATAATTTCCCGAGTTATTCAGATTTGAAAGCGGCTTCTACGCGAGTGCACATGATCTGGGCACCCTGCGCGAGCTCGTCGAGTGCCGGGTCGAGCTCATATTCGAGGAAGTCGTTGATGAGGGTGACATCGTTATTTTCGAGAGCGTTGGTGAGTTCCTGGAGGATACGGTTGAAATCGACGGTGAATTGTTCGAAGTTCTTGTTTTCGCCGCATTTGATTTCACTGGCTTTGAAGGCGCCGGTGCTGAGTGTCTGGCTCAGGATGTGAAAGACCCAGATGAGTTTTTCGATAATATCACGGATGGCGCCCATCGATTCTTCGATTTTGTCCTGGAGGATCAGGTTGCCTATGCCGGGGATAGCTTTGCGGATTTCTTCGATGACGGCGATGGCGCCGTGCATGTTGTTGATGAGGTTGACGTGAAGCGGTTCGGTTTCAAAGCTGATTTGTTTGATGAGGTCGATAGTGACTTCGTCGGGGGTCAGCGACATGTCGATGCCTTCGGCCGTTTCGTCGAGTTTTACGGTTGTGACTATGAGGTGTTCCTGTTCTCTGAGCCTGTTGTTGATGTCGAGTATAACTTCGCCGAGAGTGTTTTCGTCGTTGTAGTCCCACTGTCTTTTGGCGCCATCTACCATGATTATCATTATTGTAATGTCCTTGAAGGTTGTGATCCTGCATGGTTGCCCGTTAATGCAACCATGCAGGGGTTATGTCAATGCGCTGGATGTCAACTGCTGCTTGAGGACAATGCCTTGAGCATGCTTGTCACATAGCTGCTTGTGGACTGAAGGCTTGAGAGGACGCTTTCCATTTCGGAAAACTGCGTGCGGTATCTTTCTTCGATGCTTTCGAGTTTGTCGTCCCAGTCGGAGATTTCGTCTTCGTTGTCATCTATGGAGTCTTCGATGCTTGTTATGCGGCGGTAGAAGTTGCCGGCTTCGCTTGAGATGACGGAGGTTTTTGTCTGTGTGTCGAGGTATGTGTCAAGGTTGTCGGCCCATCCTTCGAGGAGTGAGCCGACTTCGGTGGAACTGGTTCCTTCGAGGGCGGAAATGAAAGCGTCGCGGTCGAAAACGATCGTGTCGGTAACGGAACCGCCTGTTGACTCTTCGCTTGAGATGCCGATCTGGGCTAGTATTTTATAGGTGGATAGCGTTGAGTCGGTATAGCCGGTGGTTTCCATTCTGATGGTATATTTTGCGCTCGACAGGTCCATGTCATTGTAGAGGATGCCGGTGGCATAGTCGGTGCTTGATTCGATATCGTCGGTTGAGAGAGGCTCTTCGTCCATGTAAGTGTTGAGGAGTTTTGTTGTCGTGTTGAACTGTTCGACAAGAGCTTCGACCTTGTCGGCGAGCCCTTCCGTGTCAAGGCCGACCGTGACGGTTACGGGGGCGGTCGTCACGGCTTTGAGGTTGAGTGTGACATTGGGGATTGCCGTTGTGACGGTGTTGGTGGATGAAGTGATGGTAGCGCTGTCGATCTTGATTACGGCATCGGTGCCGAGCGTTCTGTTGCCCGCATCGTCAAGTCCGAGCGTGCTGAGGAATCCGTTGGTGTCGGAGTATGAAATGCGGTTGGCTTCACCGGCGTATGCGGCGTTAGTCTTGATTGTCAGTACCTGGGTACCGTCAGCGTTTGTCAGGACTGTCGCTTTTGCGTAATCGGTGAATTTTTCCGTACCGTTAGTGAGAGAGTTGATTTTGTTGGCGACCTGCTGAAGCGTATCGGTTGCGAGGATGTCACCGTCGTTGATCGTGAAAGCCGTGCCTGTGCCATTGCCCATGGTGAATGTGGCGGTATAATTGTTTGCGCCGGCTGTCCAGCCAGATGCCATCGCGTCGGTTTTGTTTATGTCCTGAGTCGCGAGCGAGATCACTTCGATCTGGTATACTCCATCGTCTGCGGCGACGGTGGCGCTGCCGGTGATATAGTTTTCGCTGGAGGAAGTGACGGATGTGTCGTATTCGAATCCATCCTTGAAGTCCTGCACGAGCTTCTGCAGTGCGAGAAGCGATGACCTGACTTCTTCGAGTGCCGTCTTTTCGTAATTGAGCTTGACATTTTCAAGTTTGATGAGATTCTGCTGCTGCCGTTCCACTACCATCAACTGTGACACGATCGCCTCTGTGTCGATGTTTGATGCCAGCCCCGTAAAGGTAATGCCTGATGTCGAACTAGCCATGAGTGTGACCTCCTATTGATGCTATTATTTTAGCGTGCCAGCCGGCACTCATGCAACAGGATGCAAATGTGCCTTATATTGTGAATCGGCATAAGTGTATAATACTTGATATAAGATTGGGAAATTATTCGTCGTGATATCTGATACGGCCATGAGTGAATCTGTAAAACGCGAGCCACCGCGCCAACCCGTCCTTCAGATGGTTTTGTCCGGGAGGAGATGTCTCTTCAGGCCCTCCGACCGTAAAAACCGATATTTCTGGCCTCACGCCAAATCGCACGGGAGGAGAAACCATCCCTATGCCTCTATTGACATACATGCGAGAATTTCCCTCCTGATACCACCCGGAGATATACTTCCATCCACGAAGCCCGATGATTTTATTGCGTGGGATAAATGGGATAACGACTTGGCCGCCATGTGTGTGGCCGACGAAAACAGTGCAGTCGCGGTCATTGATTTCAGGGAATATTTTAGGGCTATGTGAAATGACAAGATTAACCCTGCCGGGTGGCACTCCCGCGAATGCGCGAGTGACGTCAGGGCGTCCGTTCCAGAAGTCGTCGATGCCAATTAGATACACGCCGGGGAACACCTGGCGGCTTGTATTGGTAATTGGCACAAACCCCTTGTCGACAAGGGCGGCCGTGACCGTTTCGCTCCCTTCGCTGTAGTCGTGATTGCCAAGTATGAAATATACGCCTTTTCTGGACTTCAGACCGCTGAGAGCTTCGGCGCAAAAACCGGCATTGGCCGCCGTGCGGCTCACGAAATCACCTGTCAACACAACGATATCAGGACTCTGTGCATTGGACATGTAGACAGTTCGCCGGATATCATTCGCCCCGATATAAGGACCGCAATGCTGGTCTGTCATCTGGACTATTGTGATAGGCGCAAGCGTCGAGGGGTAATTGTCGACCACTACCTTGTGCCGTGTGATCTGTATCCAGTATGGCTCTACGAAAACAGCCCATACGACACATGCTACAGGTATTGCGACAAGTGCCATAATGATGGCCGTTGTGACGCATCCTGATTTAATCCTGACTTTGTTTCTCTTTTTTTTTCCTGCCATCTCTACCTCTGTACGCGCAAGATCAGAAATAAACACGGTAACAAGTGGCGCAGGCGGCGCTGACGCGAGTGCACGCCGGAGTTTGCCACACATCGCGCAGATACCGGAACGGGCAGGACCGCACGGCATGATAAACGGCCATAGGGCCAGTCCCCGAAACCCTGGGATGCCAAGTACTTCCGACAGTTGCATATATATACATAATATCGGATAATTAGCATAGCTTTCGACAGAAGATATTTGCACCGCAAACAGTGAATCATGTGCCCTCATGGCAGCAACGCGCGGTGGAAACGAGGACAATATGCTGAAACTCCCCAAAAAGCCAGAGACAAGAAACAAGCTTGTCGGCGTGGCTATCGGGCTTGCCGTCGCTGTGATAATCGGAGTGTCATATAATAAAAAACTCGAAGAGATGCCTGTCATATCCAAATTCACATCGCTGCTCTATACGGCGGAATACCGCTCGTTTGACCTGCTTTTCAGACTCAGGGGACCTCTGCCGAAATCAAGCGTTTCCGACCAGATCGTACTTCTCGACTACGATGACGAAACACAGCAGTGGGCGCCGTTTCCCCCGGACAGGACGTACTATGCCGAAATCATACGCGCGCTCGGGGATGAAAAATCCAAAACAGCCGGAACTTTTTTCGACATATTTTTCTTCGACCCATTCGGCCGGCAGCTCGACACGCTTGCCACTGACATCTATAAGGAGGAGTTCAACAACCTCGCGAAGGCTACCTCCGGAGACGCTGACATAAACGCGTCTCTCAAAGAGAATCTCTACTCTGCATCCGAGGCCCTTGTCGCGACTCCTCCCAGGATACAGGACGCGCGTCAGCTCATCACCGGCGTCAGTAAGAATCCCCTGCTGCTCGGACAGATGTCCGAGATCGGAAACGTCATTGATTTCATCAAGGGCGATCCCGAACTCATGACACTGGCTCCCAATCGCGACGACAGGATGCGTGACGCCATCAAAGATGCCGGGAATGTCTATCTCGCACAGATCGTCAATGTAGGTGAAGAGACTCCGTTCGATGTCGATGATATCCTGTATGACAAAAAGATACATGACTTCGTCGCCAGGACTCTCGTCACAAGAGGGCGAGAGCAGACCAGAAATGACTTCGAGGTCAAGATACGCGCCGCGATGACCAATCTCGATGTCAACGACTATCACAAACTCATCTCGCTCGCTTCTCCCGATTCGGTCAGCTCAGGCAAGAAAAAACCGGTCAAATTCACCAAGGCAGAACTCGTTTTCCTCCAGGCGCGGTACAACGAACTCAAATACCGCACCGATCTCGCCATCCAGTTGAATAAAAATATGTACTACTCGATCGGAGATAAATCGAGAGTCAAATATGACAGCGTCAGGGGATACCGCCACCTGAGAAATGTCGAGCCTCTGCTGCAGCCGATCGCCGAAAATGCCGCCGGGCTCGGATATATCCGTCCCGAGCTGAGGAAAGATGATGGAATGATCCGCATGACGGCTCCGGCCTCGGTGTATCACGACAAGGTGCTGCTGCACAGCACGCTCATCCTCGCCGCTCGCTTTCTCGGCCTTTCTCACGACGATATCGAGTTTTTCCCGGCCAGGATCGTATTCAACAACTGCAAATATCCCGACGGCAAAGGCCCCTCGCAGATTACCATCCCTCTTTTCGAAGGAACCAATATCCTTGTCAACTGGGCCGGCACCTTCTATCAGCCTGATACCTTTCACCACAGGAGTTTCAAAAGAGTCTACGAGGCGGCGGTCGTCTACAATCTGGTCAGGAAAAAGGAAAAGGGCGAAAAGCTCGATCCTGCCGAGGCACGCATTTACGCACGCCTCAATCCCAAAGATATCGCTGCCGCAAGGAAGGAAATCGAGTTTTTCAAGGGCAAAATCAGCCTGACCGGTCTTACGGCCGAAGGCACGCACGACCTCAACCCGACACCCTTTCAACCGCGCTATCCTCTTGTGGGGATGCATGCCAACGTGCTCAATACCATCCTCAACCGGCTCTTCATCATACCGGCGTCTTACACTGCGTTTTTCGTCGTGATACTGATATTCGGCGTCGTGATGGGACTGGTCGGAGCGACTGCGAAACAGCTTTCCGGCGCACTGATCACATTCGGTTCGATATTCGTATACTTCGCGGTATCGGTACTGCTGCTGAAATACGCGAGATTGTGGATACCGGTCGTACCGGTGGTTTTCGCGATGCTGATGGTCTATCTGCTGATGGTCGTCTACCGGTTTATGACAGAGGGGCAGGACGCGAAAAAGATGAAGGGGATGTTCGCCACATACTGCGGGCCGGCACTGGTGGACAAGCTGATACAGAATCCTGACATGCTGAGGCTCGGTGGTGAAAAGATGGACCTCACGGCAATGTTTGTCCTCGCGTCAGGCCCAGGGCTCAATACCCACTCAGCCGAAACGCTCGTCGACCGCCTCAACGAATACTTCACGGTGATGACCGACGAAATATTCAGATTCGACGGCACTCTCGACAAGTACGAAGGACACATCATAATGGCAATCTATGGCGCACCCGTACACTTCGATGACCATGCCGCCAAGGCTTGCATGACACTCGTCGGCATGAAACAGGCCCTCGCGAAACTCCACGAGCAGTGGTCAAGTGAGGGCAAGGGTCTCATTTATACGAACGTCGGTGTCAATTCGGGCCCGATGATCGCCGGCAACATGGGATCGGCCATCCGTTTCAACTACACGATCATGGGAGATGCAGTCAACCTCTCAGCACGTATCCTCGGTACAGGCAAACAGTATGGCGTCAGCTACATGATCAGCGAAACCACCTACTCCAAGGCGCGCGAAGTCGTCTATTGCCGTCTGATCGACAGTGTCGTCGTTGTCGGCAAGGTCGAGCCCGCCAATGTCTACGAAGTCATCTGCGAACGTGATGCCATAACACCCGGTGACAGGGAATTCGTGGAAACCTACGAAAAAGGCCTCGACCTCTACACAAAACGCAATTGGGATGAAGCGATCGCTCACTTTGACAAGGTGCTCGCCACACACTCTGATGACAAACCCTCGCAGATACTCAGAAAACGCTGCCTCGAATATAAGGACAACCCGCCTGCCGAGACGTGGAAAGGTGAATTCGTACTCACTGCCAAAGGCATGTAATCCCCGGAGGATATTATATGAAAATGCCATTCAGACTGCCCCATAAAGCCGAGGAGAGGAACCGGATCGTCGGTCTCATCGCCGGATTTCTGGTAGCCCTTATCGCGGGGATACTGTCCATGACGGGCGTGATACACAACGCCCGCAACTTCGATCTCGACGTAAAATTCAAGATGCGACAGGACCTCAAGCGCAAGATACCCACCAACAAGGATATAATACTTGTCGAAATTGACGACCTGACGATGGAACGCGAAGGCACATTCCCCGATGACCCGAGCTACTATACCGATCTTATCACCATGCTCGGCCGTGACCAGATCGACGCCAGGGCGGTCCTTTTCAGCATCGACTACTCCCGCCCCTATGGCAGGAAGGTCGATTCGAGCTTCAGCGATGTATTCACGCAGCAGCTCGGTCAGGTCACGAGTTTCCTCGAATACGACCTTGAAATCAAAAAAATGCTCCTCGGACAGATCGGGGAAATGAATTCTCAGATCGATCCCTCGTCCGCTCCTCTCATTGGACAGACACTTGGCGACATTGTATATTCGCCCGAACTCACCCAGACTCACATGAATCTCGAACAGGTGGCGAGCTTTGCCAATTACGTGGCTGACCTCGACGTGCTTGCGCCAGACCGCGAAAAAGCTGTTTCCGCCGCTGCAGCCGCTGCGCGCAATGTCTATTTCACTCACGAGGCGGAAAACCGCGAAATCACCCACATTTCTCCAGAGGACCTGAAAAAAAACATCGACAAAAGGAAAATCTTCGAGGCCCTGATGCGCTCCCCCACAAAGAATAGACCCGAGCGCCCACGGGAAGCCGATGTTTTCGACGCTTACCTGAATCTCATGCCCCAGGACTACGACTACCTGATTTCATCTACCGATGGAAAGTTCCCAAATGACGTTACCGACCGTCTCAGAGAAGAACTCAGGATCAAGAAAGCGGAAGTGCAAGAGTATCACTTGCAGAACGACAAGATTTCATTTCCCATTCCCAAAGGGCTCAAGGGACATTTCGTGCAGCTCCGTGAAGTGCGCAACGTCACTCCCCAGATCGGCCGCGCGATAAGCGGCTCCGGTATCTACAAAGCGGAATTCGCTCCCGGCGAAGGCACTCTGCGCCGCATCGCCCCTATCGTCGAGTACGATGGCCGCCTCTATCCGCATTCGGACCTGCTTATGGCTATGGTATACCTCGGCGTCAAACCCGGTGATGTAGAAATCAGAAAAAACCGAATCCTCCTCAAAAACGCCCGCAAGCCTGGCGCGAAAAAGAAACAGACCATCGAAATCCCCCTGACCGGCGATGCCTGCATGATCGTCAACTGGGCCGGCGAATGGGCCGACACCACTACGTTCGCCCACAACGCCTTCATCAATGTCGTCAGCGATCTGCTCAATTACAGTCTCTACGAGACAGCACGTGGATTCAACGAGATGACCGACGAACAAAAAACCGCGGCGTTCGATGCAATGAGCGAAGCTGACCAGCGCTATATCCAGGACGCTATCGCTCAGGCCCAGAACATCAAAGACCCTGAAAATCTCAGGAAAACCGCCGAGGCATTCAGAGGCAAAATCATCATCGTGGGACGCACCGCTGTCGGCATGGCAGAGACTAACCCCACGCCCATCGAGCCCAGATTCCACATCATGGGGCTTCATCCCAATGTCATCAACACTATCACCAACAACCTTTTCATACATCAGATACCGGGCTGGGCAGTCGCACTGCTCTACATAGCACTCGGCGTCATGATCGGATTCGTCAGCGGCTCTATCCATACGAAATCGTCGGTCCTGACTGGCGCTGTCAATTTTGTCGTCCTCGTTTTTGTCGTCGGCGCATACTGGCTTGCAAACTTCATCCTTTTCTTCGAATACGACATCGAACTGCCTCTGACCATCCCGATCGGCATCCTCGTCCTCGTGTTTCTGTTCGTCTTCATATACCGCTTCTTTACGGAAGAGGCCGAAAAGAAAAAGATGAAGGGGATGTTCTCGACTTATGTCAACAAGGAAGTCGTCGACTCGCTCATGGAAAACCCCGACAAGGTCAAACTCGGTGGCGAATGGATGAACTGCACCGTGTTCTTTTCGGACGTAGCGGGCTTTACGTCCATCTCCGAAAGCATGTCACCCGAAGACCTCGTCAAACTCCTCAACGAATATCTCACGGCAATGACTGACATAGTGTTCAAATACGGCGGCACGCTCGACAAGTATATCGGAGACGCCATCGTGGCATTCTACGGAGCCCCGGTGCCATTCGAAGACCATGCGGCAAAAGCCTGCCTCGCCACCATCGAAATGCAGGAAAAACTCGCCGAACTGCGCACGGGATGGGCCGAGAGGGGCAAGCCTGAAATCACCGCGCGCTGCGGCCTTAATTCGGGTCCGATCATCGTGGGCAACATGGGGTCCACCCTCAGGCTCAACTATACGGTTGTCGGTGAAAATGTGGAATTCGGCGAACACCTCGAAAGCTCCGGCAAGGCCTATGGCACCATGATGACCATCAGCCAGCCGACACGCGACATGGCCGGAGATGCCATCGTGGCAAGATGGATCGACATCGACAGGATCACAGACCAGAGCGAACCTATCAAAATATTCCAGCTCATCGGCAGGGCGGAAGACCCTCTTAGCGACGAATACAAAAAGGGCATCGAGGTATTCGAGCAGGGCATGAAGTGCTACTTCGAACGCAAGTGGGATGAGGCAATCGACAAATTCACTGAGACCATGACCATACATATCCCGGGCGATCCGACCAGTAAAAAAGCTCTCGAACGCGCTCAGAAGATGAAGGCCGATCCCCCAGGACCGGAATTCGACGAACTCGCCGCATACATGTGACCCTCTCCAGCCGCTCGGCATACCACATCGGAGCATGTTTTTCCGCAGGCTTCATCCGGCATTCCTTCTGGAGCCGCCTGACGATCTGCCCACTCCTGGGTGAGATGTGTGTCCCGTTCAGCTCAGAAATTTCTTGAGTGAGTCTATGGCAAACTGCCCGGCAATCAGCACAAGATAGTACCGGCAGACTTTACCCGAAAACGACACGATGAAATACCGGATATATCTGTACTTGATCATGCCCGACGCGATAGCCGTAAGAGAGACCGGCGGCACGCTGATGACGCCTGATACGAACACGACCGTATCCCGGGTCTTCCCGAGCTTGTTGAAGTCGAACGAGTTGATTTTGTCGGTGAACTTTTCACTGACCCTGAGAGCGCCGGTCCCCATGAAGTAGTAAAATGTACTCCCGATGTTGCTGCCCAGTGCCATCGCAAAGGGCAATAACCACGGAAAATCCGTGCCATAGCGCGAAAGATCGATCACGGTGTTTATGTGGAGAAACGCAATGTTGACCGGGATTGTCTTGACTTCGTTCATGTTGGCGAGGATCAGGATGACAAGTTCGGATGGCAGGAAGATAAATATGCTCGAAATGAGAGCGAGGACGGGGGCTATCAGATAGGCTATCATTTTTCTCCGATCATTTTGCCGGTCGGGAGCAGTAGCTGCCACGACTGGGATAGCGACTGGTGCAGCTTGTCGCGAGACACTGTAACATCCTGCCTGTTATTGCTTGTCTTGTACTTCGCATACGCATTGATTACAGACACTGATACGGCAAGTACATGTGTTACTTCCATTTTTCAAAACTCTTACATGATTATCACTAATGGCCGTTTCGTCAATAGGGGCGTTGTCTGCCCATCACCGGACATCCAGTATCCATCAGGCGCTATATGCAGGAGTGTTCAGGATAACAATGCCTTTCGGCCCTCCCGCCGCAAAAAATACAGTAAACCTTACAGATTTTCTATCTCCGAAATCATGGATGAAAAACCGGATTTATGTATGAACATGTGAGTTTCGGAAACGATCAGGATAAAAAATGAAAAGGCCTTCCCGGGGATGAGAAAGGCCTTTCCTGATACTTATGTGCTGCCGCAAACGGGCACAGGGGGATGCACCGTAAGCTGTCTCAATAATTGCGCCGGGCCATCGAGAGCGTCAGCCGATGGCTGCGCTGCCGGTTTCGCCGGTCCTGATACGTATGGTATCTTCGAGGTTCATAATGAATATCTTTCCGTCGCCGATCTCGCCGGTGCGTGCACCCTCGATTATGGCGTTGAGCGCGGGAGCCACGAATTCGTCATTGACGGCGATTTCGAGTTTGACTTTCCGCAACAGATTGCCGGACTCGCGCTGACCCCGGTATACCTGGGCTGTGCCTTTCTGCCGTCCGTGTCCGAGCACCTCACTGACTGTCATGAGGTTGATTTCGGTATCGACAAGTTTCTGTTGTACCTTTTCGAGCCTGTCTGGCTGTATGATAGCTATTATGTATTTCATGTCTGTCCAATCCTTTCTTGAGTGCGCTGACTTCAGTCGATGAGTGTGTAGCCGCGTTCGTGATGCTGAGTGACATCGAGGCCGATGCGCTCGTCAGTGGGTGATACCTTGAGTCCCACAATAAGGTCGATGACCTTCAGGATAACAGCCGTAACGACAGCAGTGT
The DNA here is from genome assembly GCA_964595945.1 of uncultured bacterium. Lineage (GTDB taxonomy): Bacteria > UBP15 > UBA6099 > UBA6099 > JAJRTR01 > CAZQSL01. Next base: position 6,183 of record CAZQSL010000007.1, on the reverse strand, counting down.
AAACGATCGTGATAGCCGAAGCCTTGAGCTGTGCGATAAACAGAGCAGGATTGCCGAAGAACAGTCCGTCGGCTGCGGCCGGATTGACGAGTTTCGTGGCAAAGAGACCGGTCAGGAGTGCGCCCCAGATGCCACCGATGCCATGTACTCCAAAAGCGTCGAGAGAGTCATCGAAGCCGAGCTTCGGCTTGAGCTTGGTCACCACGAAAAAGCAGACGACACTCGATGTCGCCCCGATAACGATTGCCGATACCGGGCCGACAAATCCCGATGCCGGCGTGATGGCGACGAGTCCGGCCACGACGCCGGTAATGGTACCGAGCATGGTGGGCTTCGCTGCGCAGGTAGCCCACTCGAGCAATGCCCATGCGAGACCGGCGGCTGCGGCGGCCATGTTGGTGGCGACGAATGCGCTTGCGGCAAGCCCGTTGGCCCCAAGTGCGCTCCCGGCATTAAATCCAAACCAGCCGAACCACAATATGCCCGCGCCGATCATCGAAAAGGGGAGATTGTGAGGAGACACGCCCCTGTCGGGATATCCTATCCTCTTGCCAAGCATGAGAGCGGTGACGAGTGCCGCGATGCCTGCCGTCATGTGCACGACCGTGCCTCCAGCGAAATCAAGCGCTCCCATTTTCCCGATGAACCCGCCACCCCATACCCAGTGACAGACCGGGTCATACACAAACGTGCTCCACAGCAATATAAAAATGACATAAGCCGAAAATTTCATTCTTTCCGCAAACGCTCCACAAATCAGAGCGGGTGTGATTATGGCGAACATCGCCTGGAAAATCATAAAGGCGAGGTGCGGGATCGTCGGACCGTATACATCGTGCGGCGCGCCGCCGACTCCTTTGAGGCCTGCCCAGTCAAGGTTGCCTATGAGCCCTTTGACATCCGGGCCGAATGACAGGCTATACCCGAATAAAACCCACTGGATACTGATGATTCCCATTGCGAAGAGACACTGCATCATAATGGATAGCACATTTTTTCTTCTCACGAGCCCACCATAAAAAAACGCGAGCCCGACTGTCATAAATAGCACAAGCGCCGCAGAAACGAGTACCCACGCAGTGTCACCGGTATTCACTTGTGCCGCGCTTTCCGCACCAAACGCTTTGCCCGAAAAACTTGCGGCAACCGCGAGGCCTGCCGGGATTGTTTTCACCACTTTTCGGGCCAATCTGGTAGTAATCATTTTTCACATCCTCTTTCGTATCACATTTTTCCCATTATTTATATCTCGGGACCGCTGTCGCTCTTCTATTATTCTGCTCTGATGCTTCAAGCCCTATGCTGCCGCACCTTTTGCAGGCCTTCCCCCTACTCTCCCCCTTTCCACATTTTCAGATTTGCCCCTTAACCAGCTACGGACATGCTTGCAAACCACCTAATGCAAATACTGTGCCAAGACTCGAAAAACACATGTAACACCCTGAGACATTCGTCGATTATCCTGTGAATAACAATGAGCAACGAGCGATAATCAACATATTGGCCCGCTGGCTATGGATATGGAGGCAAATGGATGATTCCCCACCGCCTGATACACAACATTAGGCTCATCTGTGCAAATTGCACCATTGTGTATCGCAACCGGCTGGTTGTGGACAAACTTGTATCGCACAGAGGGCGAAAAACATGTCTGTGGCGGCTTATAAAGGCAATCCCCGCATCCTCCAGGATTCAGACAAAAGTAATTTTATATGATAGGCTAAAGTTTCCATGATTCCGGTCGATTAGTGCGAGTAGGAGGAATAGATGCAGTCATGGAAATCGGGAATATAAAAAACCACAACGCTCCGCAGAAAACAGAGGAGCCCCGAAGGACCGCATCGTTCAGAAAGTCTGTGGCTACGACTGCTTATGCGGCGGTCGGTTCGGGTGACAGCGTAGATGTGTCAACTACGGCAAAACTGCTCCAGCGACTCAGAGAGAGTTACGAAAAACTCTCTGCGGAAGCGGTTTCGACCGAGACACGGAATACATTGTCCGCCAGGATGAGCAGCGAAACTATTGTCGACAGCATTCTCGACGGCGCTCTCATAGACAAAATCTGAATGATGCTGCCAGGCTTTTCGCTCTGGGTTTAGCTTTGCTTTGGCCATCAGCACACGGTCAGGCAGTTAGCTCATGGCATTTGTGCCCGGGGAACCCGCGTGCCGGAGATATCCGGCAGGAGCCGGATGGAATTGCTATCGGGGGATTGCACCGGTTTTTGCATGGATTCAAGGCGCTCTCGGATGAGTATGCCTGGAGGCATGTGCCCAGCATCGCCATAGACGAGCAAATTGACGAACCAGTTGCGACAGTCATTTCACGAAACGCCTCTGGCATGGCCGGCAAATTCTCCTCGGGGTTATTGGCTGCGCGCGGCATCCATCGCTGACGAAACCCATAATGAGTACACCCACGGGTAGAGAACCATATTTTTACCGTACCGGTTTATTTGGCAAGGGGAAAGGTTGCCCCCCCGAATTCTATTGCAGGATGCGGGTTGAATCTTTTTTTCTTTCCAGGGAATAACGGGAGCGCGGCCCCGTCTAAAAAGTCAAAGCAAAACGAAGATGCGGAACGTATGACAAACATAGAATCATCTCATGCCAGTATCGAAACACTCGTACGGGAATATAGTGGCAGAGTCTACAACACAATACATTGCATGGTCGGCAACAGAGCTGACGCGGAGGAGTTGACGCAGGAGGTTTTCCTGAAAGCTCACAGGGCTTTGCCCAACTACAGGAGCGGAGCGAGTATGTCGACATGGCTCTACCGCATCATGATAAACACGGTCAATGATCATATACGCAAGGCCGAAAAAGAATCACGGTTGAGAAAGTTGTTCGGCGGCGGAAATGTTACAGGCTACTCGCCGGTGTCATCCTCATATCAGGAACCCGAATCGGCATATCTCACAAAGGAGATGGAAAACAATGTAAGAAAAGCGCTCAACCGGCTGCCGTCAAAGTACAGAATGGTGATAGTGTTGAAAGAAGTCGAGGAGAAGAGTTACAGGGAGATCAGTGAAATATTAGGGATAAGCATCGGCACAGTCGAATCCCGCCTCTACAGAGCACGGGAAACCCTGAGGAGAGAACTGGCCAGCGCCTCCATGTCAACGGAGGAGAAAATATGAAACATACAAAATTCAAAAAGCAGATCAGCCGCTATGTGGACGGCGAACTCAATTCGCTCGATGCGGCAATAGTCGAGGGGCATATCGATAACTGCGCTCACTGCGCGGGGTATCTGTCCCAGATCAGAAAAGTGGCGGAGTATAGCGAAACGCTCAAAGATATCCCGCCGCCCTCCGGCATCGACCATCTGATCCTATACCGCATCAGAAACGACAGGAAAACATTCGTTGCGGATCGCAGCAGGGATTCGATCGAATTTCACAGCAGAAAATTCTTTCCGGTGGCAACAGCTATCTGCGCGATACTGTTGTGCGTGTTTTTTGTCCTTGAGGCTGTCGCGCCGAGCCGCACAATTACAAGTTCCCCGGCAGGCGATTATTACTCATATATCGCGGGCGCGTCCGGCGACAATGGCATCATCAAGAGCACCGACGATATACCGGATGGATTTTACTCTTATTTGTCAGAATGCTACTCATGCCGGGTACAGTAGTTATACGACTGGCTGACAGTCGCACAATAATAATAAGAAAAAGGAAACAGTCATGACCAAGGGAAAAGCAATTTTCACAGTCACTTTGTTGCTCGTGTTTGCAACGGGATTCATATGCGGGCTCTATACGGCTCCACGTTTTATGATGGGACGCGCCGCAAGACACGACAGAATGCCGCCGGGCAATAATGGCCCCCGCGATAATGACAGGGATCGCAGTAAAACGAGAGATTTCATCGTACTGAAGCTTGCGCAGGAACTTGATCTCAATGATGAGCAGACAGAGCGGGTAAAAGAGCTGTTCAAAAACGGCGAGGCCGGCTTTGCCGCCGATCAGGCGGAAATACGCAAAATCCTTGACCGCAACAGGAAAAAACTTGACTCGCAGATAATGGATGTGCTTGATGACAAACAGAAAGAAAAATTCAGGAAAATCATATCTCAGGTCGACAAGGATGGCATGGGCATGATACCCGGTGACAGAATGGGGCCTGGCCCGAAAGGTGACCCCGGCAGCCCGGGGATGAAACGCGGCGAACCGGATACTGACCGGGAAAACGGTCCCGGTGAAAATGGCTGGCCGGAGGAGTAGCTGCCCCAATAACCGTTCCTCATTCCGCAACGTCTGCCGCCACTACCGGAAGTTCGCTGCCTCCCGATGGATTCGGGTTGCTCATAATATTCACACAGAGGTGAGACATGGACATTTCAGGGTTGTCAATCAGCACAATGAAAAACGCGTTTCTACTGATGAAAAATAAAATTGATACCGCAATGGAAGACGCAGTCATCGATGCAAATAGCCAGACCGGTTATTCGCTCGGAGAAAATGTCTCCTTTTCTTCACCAGCAGAGCTGTTATCCAGCCTCGAATCTCTCAAAAATGAGGACCCGGAACAATTTACGGAACTCATGAATACGATCGCAGACGAACTCGAAGCCGAAGCCGAAGCAGTCGAGGATGAAGACAGCGACCAGGCGCAAATGCTGCTCAGTATCGCTGACCGGTTCCGTGAAGCCGCGGAAAGCGGCGACCTCGCCGCACTTCAGCCTCCGCCACCACCGGAAATCGACTCGGACGAATCCATATCCACAAGCATGTCCGTCCAGTCTAAAATATCCGCTTATCTCAGCAACAGCTCTACCTCGTCATCACAGTCCCTGATCACCGATTTTCTCGAAAAGCTTGCCGGGTATTCAGCAAACGCCAATTCTCCGGATTATCTTGAGGACATCGTGACAGCTATCAACGAATCACTTGCCAGATCATCGGCTTACGCTTCCTGAAAACCTGAAGCCCTGAACCTTGAACCGCCAGTTGCATATACCGTTTCCCCGACAGCGGACCGACTGTAAGCACCTCCCCCCCCCTCTCCGGCAAACTAATACAATTATCGGAGCGGACACAAGTTGCCATGGAGCAACCATGTCACAATCAGCAGTCGCGACCGGGCCGCGCCGGCGGGCGCCGGCTACCCCATGCGTCCGGTACAATGTCAATCGAAGTGCCGGGGAAACCGGGCGGCAAATGCAACTGATAGCGTTACGTGATATAAGACACAGCGATGCAAACGCAAAGCTGCCAGGAAATCCGTGACGATATCGCAGCGGTTCCATTATTCATATATTTGCCGTTCGCACAACATCGACAAATTGATCCCGCGATCACCTTGCCCTGTCGCTGGATCGACCCAAAAGCCCCTCTCAACGAGGGGCTTTTATTATCCCGTATTCTGCTGTCGAACCCATATATATGTCCAGACAGACACGTAGTAGTCAACGAAAAAAACGGCTCATCCGGCAGTGGCAAATGGTGGATGGAACCAATAAAAGAAGCAGTAAAAGAAAGGAAGCACAAAAACGATGCTGTCCATCTTGTCAAGAAAACCGCCGTGTGTATCACCAAAAGTGCTGCCGGAGTCCTTGACATCGTGTTCGCGCTTGAATACGGATTCGCAGAAATCGCCGGCTTGCGACGCAACACCTGTGAGAATGCCGGCGCAAGCGAGTAGCGGAAACGAATACCCGAGTCCATGACCCACAATCATCGTACCGGCAGTGACTGAAATCAGCGCGCCGACTCCACCCTGTACTGACTTTTTGGGACTGACGCGTGGAAACATTTTTGTTTTTCCGAATTTGGAGCCGACAAGAAATGCCGCGCTGTCGGAGCCGTACGCTGCCCAGAACGGCATGAATACAACCATATTGATCTTGATCGGATCATCTGGAAAATAACGCACTCCAAGCCCCCAGATCAGCAATATATAACTCAGCAACCCACCGACGTAGAGACTGCCGAAAAGGGTAACCGCGAGGTCTACCGTCGTAATTGACCGCAACCCCCTTGCGGCATGGCAAAACTGATATACAAGCGATGCCAATACCACGAAGGTTACAATAATCGCAAAGTAAATCTGATAGAATGACTTGTCCCTTGAATGTATGGACAGCAACGCGAGGATGACAAATGAACACCCGACGGGAATACCAATCAGTGGCAAGGGGCGTAGCCCTTTTGAGCGATGTTTTTCATAATACTCCCTG
>CAZQSL010000006.1:0-60832 GCA_964595945.1 uncultured bacterium | reverse complement strand
CGGCTCCAGCCGACTGTACTGTCTCTGGCATCACGCTCGACTCGTCACCCGCATGCCAGTACGTAACTGGCGCAACAGTATATTACAACAATAATCTCGCGTGCAGCAGCGGCACGGGGCAGCACTCGGTCGAGGTCTCCGCATCGGACGCGGAGAGTGGTATAGACAGGATCGCCTTCAGCGCGACCGTATCGGCGGGCGGCGACGATGCGACCACTCCATACAGCTATCAATATACCTATGATGACGCAGATACATATTCGGGTTCGGCCAACACGACAGCGTACAACGGCGCCGGGTTGACATCCAACTGCTCGTTCAATCAGATCAGGGACATCACGAAGCCGGCAGGGGGCTCGATATCATACGCGGATGGCTATTATTCGACGACGACAGTAGTCATCACATTTGCCGATGGCACAGATGCCGGATCGGGTATCGCCTCGCGGGTCATCCAGAGGCAGGAATCCGATCTCGCGGGTGGCACATGCGTAGCGTTCGGATCGTGGTCGGATGTGCAGACAAATCCCGCAGGCACGACATGGACAGACCCCACGGCCGTCACTGCGAAGTGTTATGCGTACAGGTATGTTGTGACGGACAATGTTTCCAACGAAGAGACCTACACTTCGACATCGGTGGTCAGGATCGACACGACACCACCGGATTCATGCGCCATTTCGGGCATCACGGAGGACATTGCCCCCCAGTGCCAGATGGTAGCCGGCACATCTGTCTACTACAACAACGATGCTGCCTGCGCGACCGGAGCCGGAGCGTTTACGGTCGCCGCGACCGCTTCCGATCTCGAAAGCAGCATCATGAAAATCAGTTTTCCCGTCACAGTATCTCCCGGTGGTGACGACACTACAGACCCATATTCCATTCAATACGGCTATACTTCCGCCGATACATTCACAGGCTCGGCCACGGTTACAGCATACAACAATTCCTCGCTGACGCTTACATGCGGCTTCGATGTGATCCGCGACAATCTATCGCCGGTTGACGGCTCGATCAGTTATACGGACGGCTATTACACGGTGACGAGCGTGCCGGTGACATTTGACGCTGGCACGGACGCGGGGGCTGGTGTCGCCACTTCTTCCATTCAGAGAAGGGAATCTGTACTGTCCAACGGATCATGCGCTTCGTACGGATCATGGGGCGATGTAGCTGTCGATCCCGCAGGCCCCGTATGGACTGACGCGACGGTAGCAACGGGAAATTGTTACATGTACCGGCTCGTTGTCACGGACGCTGTTTCCAATAGCGCCACCTATACATCTGCGGCGGAAGTCAGAATCGACACGACCGTACCGGACCCGTGCATAGTCACGGGATTCACCGAAGATGTTTCTCCCGCCTGTCTCTACAGCACCGGCACGGTGGTTTTCTACAACAACAATGCGGATTGCAGCGGCGGGGCAGGGCAGTACACTGTCACGGCGACAGCGACTGACGGGCAAAGCGGAATCGAAAAACTGACATTTCCCGTCACAGTCGGGGCTGGTGGCGACGACGCGGTTTCGCCCTATACTTTCCCCTATGCCTACGACGCTACGGCCGTTTATTCCGCTGGCGCCACGGTCACTGCGACCAATAACGCCGGGCTGACCAACACGTGCAGCTTCACGGTCACGCGCGACATAGACGGCCCCGCCGGCGGGTCGATTGCACTTGCTGACGCATACTATGTGACAGCATCCGTTCCAGTCGCTTTCACGACCGGCGCCGACTCCGGCTCGGGTATCGTTGCCAGTGTCATCCAGCGTAGCGAAGCCACGATGTCGGATGGGATGTGCGGCGCATACGGTGCATGGGCAGACGTGCAGTCCAATCCCGCGGCTTCTCCGTGGACTGACACCACCGTCGTCTCGGGTAAATGCTACATGTATCGCTATATGGTCACCGACAACGTCTCGAATACCACCGAATACACATCGCCTTCTGAAGCAAAGATCGACACGACTCCTCCAGCCGACTGCACGGTTGTATCGATCACCGAAGATCAGTCCGGTATCTGCCAGTATGTCGACGGAAATACCGTATATTACAACAACACGCCGGCGTGTCTGGGCGGCACGGGAAAACACACGGTCACAGTGACAGCCAGCGACCCCGAAAGCGGAATGATGAAAATCAATTTCGCGGATACCATGTCGACAGGCGGCGACGACACGAGCGACCCGTATTCGATGCAGTATACCTACACGGATACTTCGACATACGATGGCGTAGCGACCGCGACCGCCTATAACAATGTCAACCTCACATCGACCTGTAACTTCACAGTGGCTCGTGATATCTTGGCTCCGGCTGGCGGCTCGCTGTCATACGTCGACGGATTTGCCTCATCGACTACCGTGGATATCACAGTGGGAGCCGTCACCGATAGCGGGTCCGGCATAGCGTCGAATTATCTGCAATATGCGGAATCCGCATTTGCGGGCACCTGTGGCGCGTGGTCCGGATGGATCGCGACTCCCTCGCAGACGGCTGAAGGCGGCGGCATCGTATCATTCACCGCCGATACGGGCAAATGCTACAAATTCAGATATGTCGTAGCTGACAATGTCAACAATCAGCTAACTGTCGATCCAGGCTATGAACTCAAAATAGACACGACTCCGCCGCTGTGCCCCGATGTCGTCATCACCGAGGCCACTCCCTATGCGTTTATCTCTGGACAACAGGTTTTCTACAATCCGGACTGCTCGGGCGCTTCTTGTTCATTTGACGTTTCGACCGCGGCCAGCGATCCCGAATCCGGGATACTCAATGTATACTTCCCGCTCTATGCGGGACTCGGCGGAAATGCTTATGATGTGGCCACGCCTTACAGGTCTGCCGACGTCGGAGCATACACGTTCGATGGCTCAGGCACCTACACTGGGGCCGCGAAGGTAACATGCACCAATAATGCCGTAATGCCGACCGACAGCGTCAGTTATACGATCACTATGGACGATGCGCCCCCGGCTGGCGGCGCGCTGTCATACATTGATGGATATGCGACCACGACAACGCTCGTGATTGCCTATGACGCAGTCGCGGATACACTGTCCGGCGTCGCGACCAACGAAATACAATTCCGCTCGGCTACGCTTGCCGGCGGCGTATGCGGTGCATGGTCGGGATGGTCGCCAGCACCGGTACAGCCGGCTGACGCCAGTGCCGGCACGATTTCCCATGCGGCATCGAATGGCACATGCTACGAATTCCGCTACGAGCTTTCCGACAATGTCAGCAACGCCACTATCGTCGCTCCCGGCTACGTCACGAAGGTTGACGACAGCGTCCCGGCGTGCCCGGCAGTGACGATCGCCGAGGCTTCTGACTTCGCGTACATTTCCGGACAGGAACTTTTCTACAATCCGGCATGTACCGTGTCATGCAGCTACTCGGTATCGACAATTCCGTCAGACACCGAATCAGGTATATATGGAGTTGAATTCCCGGCGATAGCGACCCTCTCGGGCAGCGGCACAGATACTGCCAGTCTCTACATATCATCCGATGTTAGCGCATACGGATTCGATGCCTCGTCGGCATATTCCGGCGCCGCGAGAGTGACATGCGCCAACAATGCGGGCCTAACGGCAGACAGCCCGGATTATACCGTTACACTCGACAATACCGCGCCCACTGGTGGTGCGATTACCTATTTCGATGGCTACCAGACGACGACTCCAATAACGATATCGTACGACGCGGTCTCAGACGGCGGCTCGGATGTCGCGCTCAATTTCATCGAATATCAGTCGGCGCCGCTCTCAGGCGGTACATGCGGAGCCTGGAGCGCGTTCGCCTCGTCACCTGTCCAGCCCGCAGGCACTGATGCGGGTTCGGTCACATTTTCCGGGACATCCGGATACTGTTACTCATTCAGATATGTAGCAGTCGACAATGTCAGCAACACTGTCATCAATACCACCCCGTCAGTGACGAAGATCGACACGACTGCTCCGACTGGATGCGCAGTTACGGCAATTACCGAAACCCTATCGCCGGATTGCCAGTATGTCACCGGTACTTCGGTTTACTACAATAACAACGCGGCTTGCGGCGGCGGCAGTGGCACGCACACTGTCGAGGCGACAGCCAGCGATGTCGAAAGCGGGCTTTCCGGGATCACGTTCGACGCGGCGGCAGCGCCTGGCGGGACTGACAATACGCCGCCTTATGAATGGCCGTACGCCTATGACAGCGCTGCTGCATACAGTGGGATACCCTCTGTCACAGCCGCAAATAACGCCGGTCTTACTTCGACATGCACTTTTTCGGTCATTCGAGATATCGATCTGCCCGATGGCGGCTCGATCTCATACGACGATGGATTCCTGCTTGTGGAAGAAGTCGAAATCACTTATGTGACTGGCAGCGACTCCGGATCGGGAGTGAACAACGCGGCGCGAACAATCCAGAGGCAGTCCGCTACTCTCTCGGGCGGGACATGCGGCAGTTTCGGCGCATGGACCGGCGTGCTGATCGACCCCGGCCCGTCACCGTGGACAGACACGACCGTCACGACGGGAAACTGCTATAGATATCGTTATGTCGTACCCGACAATGTCGGCAACGAAGCCCTCTACACATCACCTTCAGTCGCAATGATCGACATCGGCGCGCCAGATCCCTGCGTGATTGCATCAATCTCCGAAGACACGTCGCCGCAGTGTCAGTATGCCACATCGACAACCGTTTTCTACAACAACGATGCCGCATGTTCCGGCGGTGCCGGAACACACACGGTCGACGTTTCCACAGGTACCAACAATCCGCTTGACATCAGCAATATCATATTCCCGGAAACCGTATCTGCGGGAGCGACCGATACAGCATCGCCGTATTCACTCCAGTATTCTTATGATTCCGCCGATATGTTCAGCACGGGTGCGGTCGTAACGATAACGAGATACAACGGACGCACTAATACCTGCTCTTTCACCGCAACGAGAGATATCGACGAGCCGTCCGGCGGTTCGATCGCATACACTGACGGGTTTTATACCGCCACGTCTGTAGAAATCGCTTTCACTGATCCATCGGATGCGCTGTCTGGTATTGATCTGTCAACCGCCGAACTCCAGCGGCAGCGCGGTACGCTTAGCGGAACCGCATGCGGCGCGTACGGAGCATGGACTGCACTGGCGGCAGCGCCGGCTTCTCCTTATACCGACAATACCGTGCAGTCGGGTTACTGCTACAGATACCGATACGCCATGACCGACAATGTCGGCAACACGGGATATGTCACTTCAGCTTCCGAAGCCAAAATCGATGTGACACCGCCTGATCCCTGCGTGATCACCAGTATTGTGGAAACTACTTCCGGCGCTTGTCAGCATGTTGACGGCACGACGATTTATTATAACAACGACGCCGCGTGTTCGGCTGGCAGCGGTTCGCACACGGTCACAGCCGGTGCCGGCACAAACAATGCCGTGGACATCGCCTCCGTGTCTTTCCCGGATACCGTTTCCGCCGGAGCGGCAGACACTTCTGAGCCATACACCATGCTCTACGAGTACGATCCGGCCGATTCTTTCGATAGTGTCGCATTCGCCACGATCACAAAACACAGCGGGCTGGCAAACACTTGTTCGTTTACGGTAACGCTTGACACGGACGCGCCAGCCGGTAATCCGATCACGTACCTTGACGGATTCTCCGCCACATCGACACTGACGGTCAGCTACGGCGCCGCGACCGACGCGATTTCAGGCATACAGACAAATATCGTTCAGGTCAGTACCGCGCCGCTCGCCGGCATCGTCTGTGATGTGTTCGGAGCCTGGGCTGACACTCCTGCGCAGCCGGCGGACAACAATGCCGGTTCGCTTTTATATGCTGGCACATCCGGCAATTGTTATATGTTCAGGCAGGTCCTTACTGACAATGTCGGCAATGAGACTGTTGTTGACTCAGTCAGCGTGACGAAGATCGACGTCGATCCTCCAGCACCATGTTCGGTCACTTCGATAACCGAGGATACCGGCAATGACTGCCAGTACGTAACGGGCACGACGCTCTACTATAACAATAACGCGGCATGCTCCGGGGGCAACGGCAGCCATTCGGTGACAGTTGGTATTGGCGTCAATCCGGCAGCCAGCATACAGGGCGTCAGATTTCCCGCGACAGTCGCCGCTGGCAATGATGATACGGTTGCGCCATACGAGTATCAGTATGTTTATGGCTCCGCATCGACACATGATGGCGCCGCGACGGCAACGATTTACAAGTTCAACGGACTCGAAAATTATTGCGCATTTACCGTAGAACGTGATATTGCCGAACCTTCGGGTGGCACGGTAGACTACGCGAATGGCTACGTGACGGAACTCTCACTGGCGGTAACATTCACAGATGGCACAGATGCTGAGTCTGGCATCGAAGTATCCACAAGGACACTGCAGCGGGCGGCCGCTGCCCTTGCGAGCGGCGTCTGCGGAGCTTTCGGAGCCTGGAGCGACATGATTGTCAATCCGGCGGCAGGTTCTTTCACGGATACTTCGGTAGCTGATGGCAACTGCTATATTTACAGATATGCCGTGACCGACAGGGTTGGCAATACCGCATACTACACTTCCGCGAACATCGCGAAAATATTTACTGCCACACCGACTCCGTGTCAGATCACCGGCATATCCGATGACACTGGCGACGGATGCCAGTATGTTGACGGTGTGACGGTTTTCTACAACAACGGCGCATCGTGCGCCGGCACTGGCATGCACACGGTAACCGCCGGCATAGGCACTAATGATCCTGCGATGATTACCGAACTCGGATTTCCCGCAACGGTATCGGCAGGCGCCTCAGACACTGTCGCTCCTTACACGCAGCAGTACACGTTCGACGCGTCAGATACCTTCAGCGCCACCGCCGCTGTGGCGATTAGCAATGCCGCCGGATTGTCCAATACATGCAGTTTCCGCGCCGAACGTGACACTTCGCCGCCAACGGGAGGCTCTGTTTCCTACACTGATGGCTACTATGTCACTGAGCAGGTCGACATAACATTCGATCCGGGCGATGACTCTGCGTCCGGTTTGGATCACGCCTCGAAAAAACTTCAGAGACAGGGCGCGACACTCACCGGTGGCGTCTGCGGTGTCTACGATGCCTGGGCTGACATAGCGGGAGCGGCTGCCGTATCGCCATACTCGGATACGACTGTCGCCTCCGGCAACTGCTATAAATACAGATATGTCGTGTCTGACAATGTCAATAACGAAACTACTTACGCGACCGCATCTGTTGCGATGATCGACATAGCCCCACCTGATCCGTGCGAAATTACATCGATCAGTGAAACTTCGTCGGCATCTTGCCAGTACGCGACTGCATCGACCGTGTTCTACAATAACAATGCGGACTGTTCCGGCGGCAGCGGGACGCACACCGTCAACGCAACCGCCGGTACGAACAATACCGGCGACATTGCGCGAATCGAATTTCCCGAAACGGTATCCGCCGGCGGGTCAGACGTTGCGTCACCGTATTCGCAGCTCTACTCTTATGACTCAGCGGATGTGTTCAGCGGAGCGGCGACAGCGACGATAGTCAAAAATAATGGACTGAGCAACACCTGCGCATTTACCGTTATGAGAGATGATGGAAAACCCGCAGGCGGCGCAATTTCATACGCGGACGGATTCTACATCGCCAATTCGGTCGAAATCACGTTGACACTTCCCACTGACGCAGTATCAGGGACAGACACCGGACAGTTTGCCATTCAGAGACAAGCCGCTCCGCTTTCCGGTACGACGTGTGGCGCATATGGCGCATGGACAACCGTCAACATGCCGGCAACGGCAACAACATGGACTGACACGACGGTGGTTTCTGACTATTGTTATCAATACCGGTATCAGACATCGGACATGGTTGGCAACGTCGAGCATTTCACCTCGCCGTCCGTCGCCAAGATCGACACCGCCCCGGCTACTCCATGCACTATCGACTCAATTGCCGAAGGCACATCCGCGGCATGCCAGCATGTGACAGGGGCGACAGTATTCTACAATAACAATGGGACATGCAGTGGCGGCAGCGGCGACTATACCGTGACGGCAGGCGTTGGCGCCAACACGGCGTCGAGCGTTCAGCAGATGGAATTTCCCGTCACATCGGACACAGGCGGCATCGATACGGTTTCCCCATACGAAATGCAATACACTTACGACACGTCCGATGTATATTCGGCAGCTTCCGCCGTAACGATCAGGAAATTCAACGGCACCACCAATACGTGCTCTTTCAACATGACAAGGGATGTCGATCCTCCGACAGGGGGCGCGCTCACATATATCAACGGTTTTTCGACAAGTACGGCATTCGTAGTCGGATATGACGCGATTGCCGATTCCGGGTCGGGTATTGCGTCATACGCGCTTGAGTATCAGTCGGCGTCGCTGACCGGCAACGCGTGCGGCGCATTCGGCCCATGGACTCCGACAGCAGTGCAGCCACCTGATGAGTCAGCCGGCTCTATCACTGTCACCGGTGTCGAAGGCACATGCTATTCCTTCAGGTACGTGGTGGCTGATAACGTGAGCAATGTCGAATATGTTACCACGCCGTCTGTCGTCAAAGTCGACACAATACCGCCGTCACCATGCGTGGTCGACTCGATCACGGAGGATACTTCACCCGACTGCCAGTATGTTACCGGCGCGACTGTTTTCTACAATAACAATGCGGCATGCAGCGGCGGGACCGGCACTCACACGGTGACAGTCGGCATCGGCGCCAATCAGGCAGTTGACATCGACAGCGTGACATTCCCCGCAGCGGCAGGGGCAGGCGCTGTGGATACGAACTCGCCTTATGCTTATCAGTACACTTATGATTCCGCATCGAATTTCGACGGAACGGCAACGGCAACAATCGCAAAATTCAACGGACTTGCCAATGCCTGCACATTCGACGTGAAGCGCGATGTCACGGCGCCTTCAGGTGGCAGCATCGGCTATGTGAATGGATATAATCCCATATTGCAGGTTGGATTGACCATTGATCATGGTACCGATTCGGAGTCAGGCATAGACCTCACGTCCAGGACCATACAGAGAGCCGCAGCGACGCTTGCGAGCGGCACGTGCGGAGGGTTCGGCGCATGGGTGGATATCTCTGTCAATCCGCTGGTTTCACTTTATCTGGACCTGACAGTCGGCGACAACACCTGTTACAAATACAGATATATCGTGAAGGACAAGGTCGGAAATACAACGGCTTATGAATCTCCAAACATCGCAAAAGTCTACATGACGACGCCTGATCCCTGCGTGATTACGTCGATCACGGACGACACGGGAGATGGATGCCAGTATGTTGACGGTAGTACCGTCTACTACAACAATGGCGCAGAATGCTCCGGGTCGGGCCAGCACACCGTGACGGCGGGGATTGGCGCCAACGATCCGCTGATGGTCGACAGCATGACCTTCCCCGATACAGTATCTGGCGGCGCGACAGACATGACGATGCCATACGAGCACGTATACAGCTTCGATCCGGCTGACTCATTCAGCGCGACAGCGACCGTGTCGATCGCCAATTTCGCGGGACTTACCAACTCATGCCAGTATCGCACGGAACGCGATACGGCAAAACCCTCGGGCGGCAGTGTCGCCTATGCCGACGGGTATTACATCACCGAGAGCGTGCAGGTGACATTCGACGCCGGCACAGACGCTTCATCCGGCATTGCCACGGCGGGCAAAAAACTGCAAAGGCAGAGTTCGGCGCTGACCGGTGACACGTGCGGCGCATACGGCGCCTGGACTGACATCGCGGGTCCTGCGGCAGTCTCTCCCTATGACGACACAACTGTCGCTACGGGTAATTGCTACAGGTATAGGTATGTAGTCCCGGACAATGTCAATAACACACAGACATACACATCGACATCGCAGGCAAAGGTGGATATCGACCCGCCTGCGCCGTGTGATATCACATCCATCGACGAAACCACATCTGCTGCCTGTCAATATGCAACAGGGACAACGGTATTCTACAACAACAGCATTGCCTGCGGCAGCGGGACAGGCTCGCACACGGTCAACGCTTCAGCTGGCACAAATCTTCCCGAGAGTATCGCCCGGATCGAATTCCCCGAAACACTGTCAGCAGGCGTATCTGACTCCTTGACGCCATACAGCTCTCTCTACGACTACGACTCGACCGATACTTTCAGTGCTCCGGCGGCGGCGGCTATCTACAAACATAACGGGCTGAGCAACACATGCGCATTTACGGTCACGCGTGATACCGGCCAGCCAACCGGTGGCGCGATTTCCTATACGGACGGTTTCTATACGGTCAATCTTGTAACGGTATCGTTCACACCGGCGACTGATGCCCTCTCCGGCATTGACTCTGATTCTGTCAGGATCGAGCGCCAGTCCGCGCCGCTCATCGGGAGCACTTGCGGTGTATATGGCGCATGGTCGACTGTCGTTACGACTCCCGTGTCGCCATGGGATGATACGACGGTAGTTTCAGATTACTGTTACAAATATCGTTATGTCGCTGCCGACATGGTAGGCAATATCGAGTATTTCGATTCCACAGCCGAAGCCAAAGTCGATACGCTGCCGGCACAGCCCTGTGCCATCGACTCCATCACCGAGGGAGCTGGCAATGCCTGCCAGCATGTTTCCGGTTCGACGATCTACTACAACAACAACGCCGCATGCAGTGCGGGCGCCGGGGATTATACAGTTGGGGCCGGCGTCGGCATCAACACGCCTACAAGTATCGAAAGCATCGAGTTCCCCCTGACCACATCCGCTGGCGGCACCGACTCTGTGGCGCCCTATGAGACGCTGTACGATTACGATGCTGCCGATACATACTCGGCAGAGGCGACCGTGACTATCAGGAAATACAACGGGACCACTAACACATGCTCATTTGCCGTAACCCGCGACACCGGAGCGCCAGTGGGCGGAACTCTTACGACTACAAACGGATTCGCGACGACCACAGCGCTTGTGATTGCCCATGACGCCGTTTCCGACGCTGTCTCGGGGATAGCCTCAAATGTCATCGAGTACCGATCGGCACCGCTAACAGGCTCGGTCTGTGGCGTGTTCGACTCATGGACTCCATCGCCTTCGCAGCCTTCAGGCACGACAGGCGGCACACTGCTGTTCACCGCATCTGATCAGCGCTGCTATGAATTCCGATACATAACAACAGACAATGTGGACAATTCGACTACCGTCACATCAGGCACGCTCACAAAAGTCGACGCGACCCCGCCAATGCCGTGCTCGATCTCATCCATAACGGAAACGACATCGCCTGACTGTCAGTTCGTGGACAGTTCCACAGTGTACTACAACAACAATGTCTCGTGCGCCGGCGGTGCAGGCAGCTACACGGTAACGGCAAGCATCGAAACCAATCAGCCGGTCGACATAGACCATCTCAACTTTGCAAACGCAGCCGGCACTGGAGGAGACGTATCCGCATCGCCTTACGAGTGGCCCTACTCCTACACGGCCGCTGACACCCACGACGGCAGCGCGGAGGTCACCATCTACAAACATTCCGGGCTCACGAATTCATGCACGTTCACGGCGAATCGCGATATCACTCCCCCATCGGGCGTGTCTATCAGCTACACGGACGGCATATATGTGACCAAACAGGTTGACCTCACATACTCGACCGGCAATGACTCCGAAGCGGGTGTCAACACAGCGCTTACAGTCATCCAGAAGCAGAGCGCTCCAATGTCAGGCATTACTTGCGGAGCCTATGGCGCTTGGGCAACGCTGCTGACCGCCCCAGTCGGCACGGCCTACAGCGATACGGCAGTCGACTCTATGACATGCTATAGATACCGGATCATAGTGGCGGACAACGTATCCAACACATTTACCGACGAGCCAGCCGCTGAAGCCAAAATCATCGGCGACCCCCCGAAACCCTGCGTACTGGAATCTATCGCCGAAACATCTTCTCCACTGTGCCAATATGTTGCCGGCTCGACCGTTTACTACAACAACAATCTCACGTGCAGTACAGGCACGGGGCAGCATACAGTAACAATCGGCATCGGCGACAACGACCCGGCGCTCATCGACAATGTCACATTCCCGTCGACGCTTTCAACAGGCGGACCTGACAGCGGCAGTCCCTATGAAATGACCTATACATACGATGCGGCAGACACTTTCACCGGTGAGACGACCGCCCTGATATACAATGTGGCGATGCTCTCCAATACCTGCACGTTCAGCCAGGTCAGGGACATACAGGAACCAACCGGAGGCTCAGTCTCATACGCGAACGGATACTTCACGACCCTGTCAATACCCGTTTCATTCACAGACGGCACGGATGCCCTTTCGGGGCTCGACACGGCTACCAGAGTGTTGCAGCGGCAGAGCGCCACGCTTGCCGCCAACACCTGCGGCACTTACGGTCCGTGGACTGATGTTGCGCTCAATCCTACCGGCTCTTCCTGGACCGATACGACAGTGGCAACCGAACATTGTTACATCTACCGCTTCGCAATCACTGACAACGTCGGCAACGCCGCCAACTACACGACAACAAGCGTAGCCAAGGTATACACCGATCCGCCAAGCGCCTGCACGGTCGAGTCGATCAACGAAGACGAAGCTCCGCTCTGCCAGTATGTCGTCGGCAGTAAAATCTACTACAACAACGACATCTCATGCGCAGGCGGGACTGGGAAATTCACCGTCACCGCCGGAATTGGCGCCAACGATCCCGGTGAGATTTCGCATGTCCAGTTCAGTTCTACAGTGTCGGAAGGCGGCGATGATTATGGCTCGCCATATACTCAGCAATACCAGTACGATTCAACGGACACATACAATTCGATGGGTACGGTAACAATATTCAATCACGCCGAGTTGTCATCGACATGCAGATTTACGGTCACCCCTGACAAAGTACCACCCGTGTCCGGAACAGTTTCGATAGCCGTCAATGCCGACATGAGCGTAACGGTACGTTATCCGTCTGCAACCGATGCGGGATCAGGCATGCGCTCATCCAGGGTGCAGTATTCCGAAGCCCCCCTGGCCGGCTCCCTGTGTGGCTCCTTCGGTCCCTGGACAGATACGGATTCACAACCGGCAGGCTTCACATCCGGGCAGATAACGTTTGCCATGGCAGCAAACAAGTGTTACAAATTCCGTCACGTCGCCACCGACAATGTCAGTAACACACTGGCCGTCGAAGCTGCCGATATGGCAGTCTCCGACACCAATCCGCCGACATTGTCGGGTTTCGTTTTCCTCCCGTCCGGTATCCCGGCCGACGGCCTGACAAAAACAACGCTCAAAGGCACTGTCTACGGTTATAACATCACATCGGTGCAGGCAAAACTCACGACGATCGGCGGTGGAGCCTCCGTCACACTTTACGATGACGGCGCACATAGCGACGGCGCTGCGAAAGACGGCGTCTACGCGCTCCAGACAGCGGCGGCCGCCGGCATAACTGTCGGCGTAAAATCCATAGAAGTGACAGTAACGAGCATGTTCGGCGGCAGCAACACGGAATCCGTGCCGCTTACCGTTACCAATTCCAACCCTTCGATCACCAACTGCTCGTTTACCCCCAACGTCATATACATGAGCAACACCCCGTCGACTACGATCCAGTGCACCGCCACCGACATCAATGCTCCAGGACAGACGCTGTCGCTCGAAGCCGATCTGTCACAAATCGGACTCCCGTCATCGGTACCGCTGACCAATACGACAAGCAATCTCTGGACCGCAACCGCACTGGTGCCGGCAGCAGGGACGCCGACCGACGTCTACCGGCTCATAGTGAAGGTGACAGATAGTGAAGGCGCTTCAGCCACCACTACTGCAATCCTGACCGTACTTGATGTTCTCAACAACTGGGAATACACCCTTTGCGCGGACCAGCCCGATGGAGGATGGCTGCCATTCAACATGCCCGGCATGGTCAACAGCCCGGTTGACGCCACCATCGACCCATCCGGAAATATCTATGTCGCCGACACTTCCAACAGCCGTATCTCGGTCTTCAATTCCAATTGTGGCTATCAATATCTGTGGGGCAGCCTCGGTGGCGGCAACGGTATGTTCAAACAGCCCACCGGCATCGTCTACAATCCGGCAAACAACTACATATACGTCGCCGACTACTACAACAGAGTTCAGTATTTCGATACCGCAGGCAATTACATAGGCAAGTGGACAGTCACCAATCCTGTCAGCCTCGCAGTCGATCCTGTAAGCGGCGATATATTCGTAACGTCGAAAAGCGCCGGAAAAGTAATGCGGTACAACTCGACCGGTACTTATGTCGCAAGCTGGACCGTAGCGGTTCCGTACGGAATTGACTACGACGGCGCGGGCAAACTGTATGTCACAAGTACGAGCCTCAACGCTATTGTACGCATTGACACGGCCAGCGGCGACAAGACCCAGCTCGGGTCCTATGGCACATACCCCGGTCAGTTCAATAATCCCAGAGGTATAGAAGTCGACGAAACGACAGGAGATATACTGGTTGCCGATCTCGGGAACGCACGCATACAGAGATTCAACTCAAGCGGCGGCATCGTCGACCTGTACACGGGATATGGCATAGCGCCAGGGCAATTCAACAAGGCCGAAGGAGTTGCGGTCACCCCGGAAGGCTATCCGGTTATAGTAGATACGGTCAATTGCCGCATACAGGTACTCAAACCCCTCGTGGGCGGCGGAGGCACAGCTCCTCCGGCACGTGTCGTACAGTATTATCTCATCGAAAAGCCTTATGTCGATGACGAAGTCATCGAAACTCCGCAGGTCGCATCTGCTGCGACACTCCAACTCAAGACTGGCTGGAACATCGCTCCGATACCGTATCAACCAGACAGGGGCACCGTGGAGCAGCAGTACGCGGGCGGCCTGTCGGGCGCCCGGCTGTTCACTCTTTCAGGCACAGCACTCACGCCGATACAGCCTAACGATACAGTGCCGGGTCTTGCATACTACATACTGTCCGATGGTGACATGCCGGTTTCCATCCCTGCCGTCGATGAGTCCGCATCTACACGAGTCCCCATTGTCCCAGGGTGGAATATCATCGGCATCCCATATCAGAACGCCGTACCGTGGGACTCCGGTCACCTGAAATTCATCTGCGGCATATCCGAATACACGCTCGATCAGGCTCCGGCAGCGCTTGTCACAGACGGCAGGCTGTACTCGATGCAACAGGACGGCTCTTACGTGCCGGCATCTCTCATGAATCCGCTCGAAGCATATTTCCTCAAGGCAACGTCATTCTGCGACATGATTATCTATCCCTCGACGCAGTGACGCATGTGGCCGCGCTTCTGTTTGCGTGCGCGTCAATGTGCGTTTTATGTACCGGCTGTGGCACATCCGTGTGGTATATACGATAAATTATTTAAATTTGCCTACCGGAGAAACCTTTTTCGAGAAAAAGGTTTCTCCGCACCTCTTCCAAAAAGCTTTATACACTTAACTTTTTCTCCAAGTTATACCAAAGACTAAAAGAAAGATTACAAACGTTCTTGAGAACCCTTGTGTTGTCGGGCACAATTATTCGGGTTAAGTCTCCCTTCTATTGATCTTTGGTATTACTGTTACATTGTGCTATCCTCATCGGTAGGTGATTTCTATTGGTATTGAAGCTTCACGGGTAAAAACCTGCTCTATTGAAAACATGTTTGTATTATCAGTGTTGATCCGTGTCAGGAAGTCTTTATTGTTTTCCGATGCTTCGCCAGATCATCTCGACAGACCATAAGCATACACAGGGAAATCCAATTGATATTCAGTATAACAGGGGGGGCAGGCTAATCCGAATCGTTTTTCGGTGTCGGCGCGGGTGATGCATTGAATGTGTTCATAGCATTTTCGAGGCCGTGATCGACAATATGATTTGCAGCTTCGGCAGCGCGGGCGAGCATGTCGTCGAGAGGTTTACGGTCATCGGGGTGGAATCCGCCGAGCACATGGTCGCGCAGGTCGCGGCCCTGCGGCGAGCCGCCGACGCCGAGGCGGATACGGGCAATTTCCTGAGTGCCGAGCCGCTCGATGATGTTGCGGATGCCGTTGTGTCCGCCGGCGCTGCCGGACGTGCGTATGCGTATGCGACCGAGCGGCAGCGAGACGTCGTCGTAGATGACGACTGGCAGCATCGTGGGGCTTTTCCAGTTGATGCCGGTGCGGCACATGGCCTCGCCGCTGAGGTTCATATACATCATCGGGTACAGCAGTGTAATCGTGGAAAGTCCCTGCGTGAAGTCGAAACGGTTGAATGCGTCGGAAGTTTTCTTTCGTTCCGGGCGCCCGAGTCGAGACGCGATGATGTCGAGTGTCATAAATCCAACATTGTGACGGGTGCGGGCGTACTGCGGGCCGGGGTTGCCGAGGCCTATGAAAACGTGGTGGCGGATGTTTCTCGCGGGAGTAGTGTCAGTCGTGTTGTGAGTCATCTGTTTTGCCCTTGCCGAGTGCGGGGATGAATTGCGGGATGTTGAACCCGAAGGGTCTGATTCTGGAATGGAGTTTCGATGTGGTGCCGGAGATTTCGATATGGACGCCGGCGTGGCTCATCATGCGCCGCAGTGGCGGGAAGATGCGGCATAGGAGTCCGTTTTCGAATGAGTGCGAAACCATTTTTATGTCTCCGGCAGCGCGGACTTCCTTTGATCTGAAAGCGAGGGAGCCATCGAGACTGACGTTGGCGGCGCGGCCGGTTAGGGTGAGTCCCTGGACGCCGATCGTGTCAGTGGTGAGCAGGAGGCCTGTTTGAAGCCGGTCGAACGTGACTTCCAGTATATCGTCGAGCGATAGAAATTTGCCGATGGAAAGCCCGTGGATCAGGCCGTTTTCGACTGTCAAAGTGCCAGTGCCGTCGAGGGTGTTGAATGCTCCAATGAGTTCTTCGCTCATTTCCGGGTCGATCTCGTAGTCGGCGCGGAATTGGAAATCGGCGGACGCCTGTCCCTGTGCTTTGATGAAATCGACGGAAAAGAGACGGATAAGGTCTTCGACGTTGTCGCAGGTTGCCGTGAAATCGAGGAAATATACTGAGCGCAGTACCTTGTCGGCCAGTTCGTTGTACGTCATTTCGATGCGGCCGTCAGCGTTGAGAGTGAGAGAGCCTGCGCGGGCGGAGCAGTTGTTGAAATAGAGGGTGCCTTTTTCGAGCAGCAGGTTGAGCTCGCCCTCGGGGATGATTTTGAGGGGGAAGCTTGTCATCGTGCCTTCGCCGATCTGCGAGTAGTCGATGGCGACATTTTTAAGCTTGAGTCTGATATCGCCGGTGAATGCGTCGAAGATATTGAGATCGCCTTCGAGTCTGATGTCGGCATCAAGTCCGGCGCTCGATATAAATGGTTTCATGGCGAGTATCTGAAGGACGAGTTGTGCTGCCGTGCCGCTGCCGCCGCCTTTGATGATGAAGAGCGATTGATCGGTTTCGATGTTTGTGGTGAGAGAGCCCCTGAGCGCGTATTCGCCGATACGGGCGTTGAGGCTGGTGAGTTTCAGGGTGTTGCCTTCGAGAGAAAGGGGGGAATGGAGGTCCATCAGGGGGACATCGCGGAAGTAGAGGCAGTTGGAGCGAATATTGCCGGAGATAGTGGTGTCGGCGAGATTGCCGCGCATGGTGCCTTCGATATGGATGGGGCCGGAGAGGTATTTTGGGAGTTTGAGAGCGACGAGCTTTTCGAGATGGAGGTTGCGGACGATGACGCGGCCTTCGTCGGACGGCATGCCTTTGGGGTAGAGGATTTCGATCTTGCCGTCGCCGATGTGGCAGTTGAGGCTGCGGACTTTCATGATCTGGCCGTGTGAGGAAAATTCGGCGTTGAGTTCGGAAATGTCAGTTTCGCCTTTGGGGCCGATTATCGTGATGGTGCCGTCATAGATGCGGATTTTATTGAGTCCGGTCAGGTTGGAAAACAGGATCGAGACGACTTTTTTCATCACGGTAAGTGGCAGCAGAAACCATATATCACCCTTTGCCCTGGTCATCTTGACAGTGATGTTGGGGCGAAAGATCAGAAGGGGATTGATCGAAGGACGGCGAAAAGTGAGGATGCGCCAGAATTGGAGCCGGAGGTGGATTTCTTCCGCTTTCAGGGTGCCGAGTGTGCCGAGCTGGATGGTGACGCCGTAGAGTTTCATGCCGAAAACCGGCACGCCTCCGATGTCATCGAATTTTATGGGCAGCGGGACATATTTTGTGTTGAGCAGCAGGAGGATGAGTTTTTTGACCATTCTGAAAGGGTAGAACGGTACGAAAAACACGACGAGAACTGTAAGTATGATAATGATGGTGAGGTTGTGTTCCATATAGTGAACCGCGCGGTTCCAGTAGTAGCAAGAGAGCCAACAGCCGGACTCGAACCGGCGACCTGCTCATTACGAGTGAGCTGCTCTACCACCTGAGCTACGTTGGCGTGTCAGCATCTGACGATTGTATATTCTAACTGGAGAAGCGGATATGTCAATCTCCCTCTGTGTATTGAACAGGGCTGGCGACATGTCCGTAAAAGTAAAGCGGCACGAATGTTCAGGTGCGATCGTGCCGCTTTGAGAGAACTCTGCTTTGATCAGAAATCTTTATCCGTGAGCGAATTGACTTTGATCCTGCTCCACTCGCGGCGTCTGAGGAGTTTTCCGTCGGCGAGATAGTCTTCGCGGACGATGGCGAGGAGCGTGGTTTTGTCGAAGTAGAAAATGGATTTTGCGATATATTTGTCGGTCAGGTTGTTTGTGACTTCCTTTTCGAAAATGGGTTGTGCTTCCTTGGGGACTCCCCATTTTTTTGAGTCGATCTTCATATTTTTGAATTTGTGGTCTTTTGGGAAGGTGAAAGCGATGGCGTAAGTGCTTTTGTCACCTATTTTTTTGGTACCGAGGAATGTCGGTTTGAGGTTTTTTGAGAGTACGTCGAGGATGGCGTAATCAGTGAAAAACACCTGGGCAGGCAGGCCGCCCGATTCGCTGGTGATGTCGCGCTTGATGCCGACGGGAGATATTTTTGGTTTGAAGTAGAAAATGCCCGGGTCTTTGTCGGGCCGGTACGTGAGGATCGAGTCCCAGATGATTTTGGGGGTGTAGTCTGACATGACGCATTTTGACTGGACGAGATATGGTTTTTTGAAACGGTTGATGGTTTCGTAGCGTTTTTTTACCCACTTGCTGGTGTCGGCGTTGTCGGCTTCTTTTTTGACGTCTTTCGCGACGTTGGCGACGCTGCCGAATTTTTTGGCTGCTTCATCGGCGGAGGCCGAGACGCGTTGGGCGCTTGCTTCGGGGTTGGTGTCCCATCCTTCGCCGACGTTGTTGTACTCGAAGCTTTCGAGCGAAAGCACGTATTCCCGGGATTTTTTCAGAATGACCTTCGGGTCTTTCAGGTCGGCTGCCCCGATGCAGGCAAGAGGGATACATAGTGTCGCCGCGATCAGGATGATTCTTGTGATTGTGCGTTTCATGGCATTTCTCCCTGTGATGGTGGTCAGAAGGTTGGTGGGAAGCGAGGGCGCGAAGCCCTGTCTGTGTCCCGCTCATGCGTGCCATTATATCATCATCTTCGCGCGTGAGATCAAGGGGGCGAGCGATATTTTACGGGATGCCGTTTTCGTCATGGTCAGGGATGTGGGAACTGGCGAGTTCGAGGAGTGTGGCTCTGCTCAGGTCGGCGGTTTCGTTTTGGCTGTCTCCGAGCAGAGAGTATATCCACGCGCGGCGGCGGTAGTAGTCGGCGTCTGAGGGGCTGAGAGTGATGGAGAGAGATGCGTCGCGCAGGGCGTCGCCGGGGTGGTCGAGCTTGGCGCAGGCGAATGCCCTGCTGTAGAGGGCTTCGTGGAGAAGCGGGTTGAGATCGAGTGCGCGAGTGAGGTCACTGTGTGCATTGTGGAAGTTTTCGAGATATAGCATGACCTTGCCGCGCTGGAGCCAGAAGTATTCGTTTTTCGCGTCGAGATAGATTGCCGCGTCAAGGTCGGCGAGCGCCTTGTCGAACATTTCGAGATGATAATGGATGCCGCCACGGCGGTAGAGTATCCAGGGGACCGGCTCTGTTGCGCAGTCGATGGCGCGGGAAAAATCAGCGAGTGCGGAGTGGTAATCGCCGATGTACGAACGTGCGACGGCGCGGTTGTAGTAGACATCGACGTTTTGCTCTTCGGCATTATTTATGAATTCCGTGCAGTCGGTGATTGCTTCGCGATACTTTCCAGTATTCAGATATGCCTCGGAGCGGAAGTAGAGGATGTCGCCGTTGACGATGTTTCTTTCGGCGAGGAAACAGAGGTCGTCGAGGGCTTCGTTGTAGCGTTTCATGCGGCAGAGGCATACTCCCCGGCCGATGTAGGCATGGTAGTTGCCGGGGTCGAGTCTGATGGCAGCCGTGAAGTCCGCAACCGCTTCTTCGTTCATTTCCTCGTCGGCAAACATCCGGCCTCTGCCGTAAAATGCACGCGGTGAATCTGGAGCCAGGGCGCTGGCGCGGTCGAAGTCCGCTTTGGCTCCCTCGATATCACCACATTCTTTCCTTGCATAGGCTCTGAACATCAATGCGTCGAAATAGTCCGGCGTGTTGTCGATCACTTTTGTGAACAGTGTTACAGACATGGCGTAACGGTCGCGGTAGTACTGTGTCACGCCCATGCTGTACAGGCATTCGGTGCGCTCGTGTCCCATTTTCATCGCTCTGGCGTACCAGACGAGGGCCTTGCGGTATTCGCCGGCTTCGTGGTAGACCTGGCCTATTTCGAGTGGCACC
This sequence comes from uncultured bacterium, assembly GCA_964595945.1. Lineage (GTDB taxonomy): Bacteria > UBP15 > UBA6099 > UBA6099 > JAJRTR01 > CAZQSL01. Next base: position 40,039 of record CAZQSL010000006.1, on the reverse strand, counting down.
GAGGTTTTTGACGGATAGTCTGCGTGCGTGCGCATGAGTATGGAAAGGGCGAGTTCGTAGCGTCCCTTTTCGCGGCAGTCCTGTACGAATTCGAGTCTTGTGTTGTACTTGGCCTCTGGGGTGACTTTGCCGATTATTTCGTCAACAGTGTCAATCACGGTCGGGCAGTCGTCGACAGATGCGGCTTTGCGGAGTTTTTCGTGCAGTCGTTTCACCCGCGTGTTTTTCGCGAAGATCCGCCACGCCAGAAATGATATGAACCCGAAACCTGCCGCATCTCTGGCAATGGAAATGAGAGTGTCTGTTTCACCGGGCATTTTTGCACGTCCGTAGTGAGAGTCCAATAGCAGGAGAGAAGGGTGTGTCTCTACTTGTCTTCGTCTGTTTCGGCGCTTCCCGGTTCATCCAGTGCGCCGATGTCGATGAGTCGCTGCCTGATCATGGTTTTCTGGAGTTCGCAGTAGTTGACCGGAGTGGCGTCGAGTCCGTCTATCCTTGAATTGGTGACCATCACGCAACAGTCTTCTATGTCGAGACAGTGGTCGAAACCGAACAGGTGCCCGAGTTCGTGCAGCATGATTTTCGCAAGACGCCTCGGCTGCATGATGGCGTCGTCAGCTCCTGGTTCATGTACCTTGAGAGTCGTTACGGCAGCTGCTTTCTGCTCGGGGTTGGAACATCCGAAAATGGATTTCAGGCCGCCTACGAAAATATCCTGGTCCGTTACACCGATCGTTGCGATGGCGTTAGGTTGTTCGAGTTGCTGGAGCTGGTTGAGAAATGCGCCGCAATAGAGGTTGCGCCGCTGGGGTACATAGGCGTCTTTGGGGGTTTTGAGCCTGCTATCGTCGTGTATGATGAAAGCAACGTCAGGGAGATTTTCCTTCACGACGATCATCATCAGGTCAACCATCTCCCTGTCTACGCCTTCATACATGTGAATATGTACGGCATGCGATGGTGTCACTGGCGCGGTATGCGCTCGCGCGGCAAAGTATAGCGGTAACATCAGTGCTGTCGCGGTTGCGAGCAGACGCATTTTCTGTGCAAGAGATGTTTTCACGGCATCACCGTCCTTCCACTTATTATAAGACAGGCAGGGAGATAACATGGATATGCGGGGACGGAATTATTTGCACATGTGGCAGGTGACATTGGCTTGCGCGCTCCATCATGATACTGTTCTGAAAAAAGTATACCTTGCATCACTTTTGTCATTTGGAAATCGGGGTATAATAATTATGGAAAATTTATCGGTAACTGTATCTACCTTAAGGGGTTTTCTCGATAATGCAAAAAATCACACTTGATGAAATCGATCCGGGGCAGGAGCTGATACTTGCCCGGCCTGTATTGATGGGCAAGGGCATAACCGGTTACAGCGCCGGGATTGAAGTGTCTGACAAAGTGATACAGGCGTTGAAAAAACTCGGTTTTCTCGAAGTTTGGGTGCGTGACAAAAACGAAGCGCAGCAGGATATCATTGTCGATGGGGACGAAGAAGAATCCGTCACGATGATCGAACGCTTCCGCACGATCAAGGCCGACATCGCTGACATGCTCGCGGAAATCCTTACCGAAAAAGACCCGGGCCGCGAACTGCTTCGTATCAGGCAGATGACACGCGGCGCCGCTGCCACACTGATGAGCAAGGGCGCTCTCACACATCTCGACCCGGAGCGCTCCCAGACTGAAATCAAGCACCTCAAGGCTTTCTCCGAAGCCATCATCAGCATGGAAAAACTCGAAAAATTTTACAGTTACTGCGGAGAACTCATCGAAGGCCCCCTGTCTTCGATCCGCATCGACAAGACTCTCGTCAATCTCAGCGACAACAGGACCGAGAGCAACTATATGTTCCATCACATGGCAAATTGCGGTCTGTACTTTCTCGCCACCGTCGCGCGCTACAACGCCAATCTCAAACGCAAGGGCGCAGTCAGCGCCGAACTCAAGTTTTCGCGTGCCTTCAGCCACGACAAACGCAAGGAAATGCTCTTTTACTTCACCGACGACGATGTGCTCAGCGCCGCTCTCGGAGCCTTTATGCACGACATCGGCTACCTCCACGCCGGCATGCCAGAAATTCTTGCCAAGCAGGGCGTCATCACGCCGGAAGAACACAACATCCTCAAAAAACACGTCGAAGTCTCCATGAATATCCTCCAGTACCATGTGTTTTTCAACAACCGGCCCCTTGCGCGGCACGTGATCGAAAATCACCACGAACGTGTCGACGCAAGCGGTTATCCACGCAGGAAAAATTCATTCCATATCTTTTCTCAGATACTCGGCATCATCGATTGCTTCGACTCGATGACGACAGACCGCCCGTGGCGCAAAAAATTTGCCCGCACCAAAGTCCTCGAATGGCTCTATCACATGTCCGAGGAAAAAACTTTGCCGGATGGCACCATCAAACCACCGATGTTCGATCGCGAACTCGTCCTGTGTTTTGAAAGCGTACTCATGCTTTTCGAGATCAACGAAGTGGCTGACCTGTATCATGTGAAGACGCCCAACCCGGTATTCAAGTGTGTCATCAAAGAGCAGAATCCCGGCCGCCCGGATCGTCCGGTCGTCGAACTCGTCCACTGCTATGTCGATCCCACACGCGCTGTTGCCGGCAAGACGATGAATCTGCTGCACACCAACGATCTCTACATCGGTGAAACCACCGCATTCAATACCGCGCCAATCCGCTGATTCCGGCGGCGCTGACTGATAGCACAAGCCCATGACTGACAAACCTTTTGACACTGATCCAGTTGCGTTTTATTGCCGCAGTCCGATTTTCATGTGCGCCAACTGCGCCGATGCCGAGACTTGCCGTGACCTGATGCATATCCTTCGCCTGTTCAATCTCGAAGAAAAACCACTCGCCGATGATTTTTTGCGGCATTTTCCATTTCTTGCTGCCCAGTCCGGCAAAAAGGACGCACGCAACAAGAAGAATGAATTCACAAGCGCCGAGTGGCTGCGGTTTACCAAGACTGTCATGCGCGAGAGGTTTCCCCAGTTCCCGGGGCACGAAATCAGGCGCACGCACCCCGAATATAAAAGCCCCAATCTGCTCGGGCTGCTGATCGCTTTTTTCACCAAACCGGGCGAAACGGTTATAGACCCATTCGCTGGTACCGGCTCCGCGCTTATCGCCGCCGCCATGCTTGACAGGCCTGCAATCGGTATCGAGATCAAGCAGCAGTGGGTGGACGGATACAAAAAAATCTGCGAATCTACCGGCATACCGCTTCGCAACATGACTGGCGGTGACTCACTTACACTCACGCGCCACATAGCGCCCGCCACGGCATCATTTGCCATCGTCGATCCGCCCGATCCGGTCAGTCTCGATGAATGGTACTCGCCTGACATGGGAGCGGAGCCGTCGTTCGAACTCTATTTCGAAATGCTCACGAGCCTGTTCGCCAACCTGCGGCGGGTGGTGGCACCAGGTGGATATGCTGCGCTCTTCGCGCGCAATGTCTATACCGAAGGCGAATACCTTTATCTTAATTCCGACTATATCCGTACGGCCACACTTCAGGGATTTGTCCTCAAGGGCGAAAAAATCTGGGACAATCCTTCAGTCAAGACCAAACCCTTCGGATACCCACACGCCTATGTCCCCAACATCACGCATTATACGATCTTTTTTTTCCAGAATCCCGGTGGCGGAAAAAAGTGAATACCGGACTATGCGCCTTTTCCAAATGCACTGAAAAGATAAGGACTGATTAATGAATTATCCTTCGAGTGAAATCTTCGTCCGCAATGTCACGGCCGTTGCCGCGTATGACGCTGGCGCGGCGGATATCCTGTGTTCTCTTTTGCCGGTGCCGCCCGAGGGTTTCGCCATCATCACCGAACCCGCCCGCAACGGCATGACCACATGTCATATCACGACGCCCGGTGGTACTCGGGTATCTGTCCACAGTACATTCAATCCCGCTGCCGAGTCGGACAAAATTGCGCGTCTTGCTCTCAGGGCCGGAGTCGTGGGATATGTGATTTCAGGTTTCGGACTTGGCTATTTGTTCGAGTCTCTATGCGCCGTCACCGATGTATCCTTGCCGGTAGTCATAGTCGACTCGTTTCACGCGATCGTCGCTGCCGCTTTTTCCCAGCGGGATTTTTCGGCGTTGATCAGCAGCCGCAAGCCGAGATTTGTCTTCGCAGAATCATGTGAGCGTCACGAATCGGAAATAGCGTCGTTGCTGGAGCAGGGTTATGCAGTGGCGGATTCGCCTTATGTAAAAACTCTCAAACAGCTAATCGAAATACCAGTGCCTCCAGCGCCGGAAAGTCGGGTCTGGAAAGCATCGGGGCCGTTAGGACTGCCATCGCTTGAGGGACTTCGAGTGGCGGTCTTCACCGGCGGCGGCACGACCATTCCCATCATAGCCGGCGACTGCGCGGAAGCTCTCACGGCTCTTGGCGCGAAGGTGGTTACCCTGAGAGTCGCGATCGATTCTTCGCTGCCTGATGGCATGCCGCCTGATGTCAAAGACTCGCTTGTGCGATTTGTCGCGGATTTCCGCCCGCATTTTTTTCTCTCGGCCGACGGCGGTGTTTTCAGGAGTGCGCCCGCGTTTTTTGCCGCACTTGCAGTGCCGGTGGCCGTGTGGTTTTTCGACGATCCGACACTTGCCATGAAGCCGCATCACGTGCTGCCCAATGTCCATATATTCGTGTGGGACCGCTGGTATGCTGAGACGCTTCGTCGCACGGGGTTTGAGGAAGTCCACTATCTGCCACTCGGGACAAGTCCCCGGAGATTCAGCCGCGAAAGGGCGGCTTTGTGCCGTGGCAGATTCGTATCGCCTGTTTCATTCGTGGGAGATTCGATGGTTGCGCAGAGCATTGCCAGGACACTTGAGCAGATAGGCGATCCTGATGACGCAAGATTTGTCGCAGCCATGACTGATGAAATTGTAGCGGCGCCGACAGAGGGGGCGCGTGAGATTTTCGCACGGACAGAGGCGCGGACGGGGCTTTGCCGTGGGCATTTCGATGTCGAAAAATTGTGGCTTGGACTGTCGATCGAAGCATCGGTCAGGCTGCGGCATGAAATCGTCAACCGCGCGGCCGGCGTGGCGCAGGTGACGGTATATGGCGACGATGGCTGGCCGGCCGTCATGGCTGCGGGGGTGAAGTACGGCGGCAGGATAGACTACGAAAATGAAATATGCGGGGTCTACGCGGACTCGGTGATCAATCTCAATATCACAAAACTCCAGTTGAGACAGGCGGTCAATCAGCGGGTGTTTGACGCTCCTCTGTGCGGGGGTTTTGTGGCGACCGATTACCGCTCTGATCTAGATGAACTGTTCGATCCCGAAAAGGAAATCTGCTGTTTTCGCAGCACTGATGAAGTGTCCGGTGTGATCGGGCGCTATCTCGCTGACAGTGAGTCGCGGGAGGCGGTCATTGTCGCGGCTGAAAAACGGGTGCTCGCGCACCACACATGGCATCACCGGGTAAGCGAGCTTGCGCACGTACTCGCCCGGCGATGCGGATTTGCACTTTTATGACGGCCGGGAAGTGAAATAAAAAAAGCCGGTCGCTATGAGATGACCGGCTTTTTGAAGGCTTGAGCTGAAAGAAAATCAGATATTACTCTTGATCCATTTGTCGAGATCGCCAAAGGATTTATACCCTACCGAACGGTCTGCGGCGTCGCCATTTTTGAAGAGGATCAGGCAGGGGATGCTGCTGATGCCGTACTTGGAGGGGATAGCGTTGTCAGAGTCGACATTGAATTTTCCGATTTTCACTTTTCCCTCAAAAGCGGTGGCGAGTTGTTCGAGCACCGGCCCCATCATCTTGCATGGGCCGCACCAGTCAGCGTAGAAGTCCACGACGACGGGGGTCGATGACTTGAGCACTTCGGCGTCAAAGTTGGCTGATGTAAGTGTAAGTTCTGACATTTTCCATTCCTCCATATGATTTGTACCTCTAAATGACAACTATTTAGTCTGCATTATAATGCGGTAGAGGGAAATATTCACGCTATGTCAAATACTCTCTCCGGCGGTGAGTCCGCATCCAATAAAAATAACATAAACTATAGTATGAAGTTCCCCAAATAATTAGAATTTTATGAAGCGGATTGTGTGGAGGGGCGGCGAATGGCGACAGGGTATGTCCACACATCAATTCAAAATGAGAAAATCGCCTGCTGTTATTCTCATCCGTGAGACCCGCCACGGTTAAGTTTTCAGGATGCGTCATGAAGGAACGAATAATTACCGGTCTATTGCTCGGAGGAGTGCTGCTGACTATGGTGACGCTCGGGGGGTGGTGGTTCGCGGCGTATGTGACCATCGGGTCGGGGATAGCGTTGTGGGAGTATTACATGATGCTGCGCTACAAGAAAATCAATCCGATGCTGATGCTCGGCATCGTGATGGGATGCAGTTTCATCCTTGCTTCGTATGCGATGAAAAAAGGCGAGATCGTTGGGATGATGGTCGTCATCTGCGTGCTCGTCGTGTTGCTGATCCAGTTTTTTCAGATTGTCACCAATAACAGCAGACTCGCGTCGACCGATCTCGCGTCGACAATTTTTGGGAGTATATATATCGGCGGACTGATGAGTTTTCTGCCGCTGCTCGTACACATGGGAGATGTGAGGTTTCCCGAAAGCACGTTTCAGGCGCGCATGGTGATCATGCTGCCGGTTTTCGCCGCGTATGGGTCCGATGTCGGAGCGTATTTTTTCGGCTCGTTTTTCGGCAAGACAAAACTGTTCCCGGCACTTAGTCCCAAGAAGACGCTCGAAGGGTGTCTGGGGGGCGTGGCCGTGGCGACTGCGTTTATTTGCGGCACGGCGCTGATTGTACATATCCCGCTGCTGCACGCGATCCCGCTCGGCATCATAGCAAGCATATTCGGCCAGATCGGCGACCTGAGCGAATCCGCGCTCAAACGTGAAGTGGGCGTCAAGGACTCATCGCGGGTATTTGGTTCCCATGGTGGGTTTCTCGACAGGATCGACAGCATACTATTCACGATACCGGTCATATACTATTACTTTATTTGGGTCGACCCGTGGAAATTATTCTGACAGGATTTGCCGGCAGCCGGCTCAACAGAAAACCAACAAAAGCGGGCGTAAAGCCCGCTTGTTGTTTACAATAATCAAGTAACTGCCAGAAACAGGGAAAGTGAGGGGCCGTGCGCCCCTACGGTGCAAATAAAAATGAAAGACAGACTTGAAATCACAGTACGATCAGGACGCGGCGGAGACGGGTGCGTGGGATTTCGCCGTGAGAAATATGTGCCGCGTGGCGGTCCTGACGGCGGAGACGGCGCGCGTGGCGGCCATGTTTTCGTGAGAGGGCGTGACAAGCTCGAATCTCTTGACCAGTTGCGCCATCACGCGCTGTATGCAGCCCCGGACGGCGCTCCGGGCACAGGCGGACGCATGACTGGCAAAACCGGTGAGGACGTGTATATCGATGTCCCTCTCGGCACGAGTGTCATCGACGCTGATACTGAAGCCGTGCTCGGGGAAATCCTCACCAATGGCGAAAAGCTTCTCGTGGCCGAAGGCGGAGCAGGTGGACGCGGCAACTGGCATTTCGCTACGCCGCAGAATCGTGTGCCCATCGAATTCGAGCCTGGCATCGAAGGCATCGAGCGCGAGATTGTCCTCGAATACTGCATCCCCGCCGATGTCGCGGTCATAGGACTCGGGAATTCTGGCAAATCTTCGCTCGTGCGTGCGATCACGCGTTCGCAGACCCGCATCGAGCCATATCCGTTTTCCACGCGCAAGGTCGGCATCGGCGTCTGCAACTACGGAGAATACCTGGCATTTTCGATAATCGACACACCAGCGCTCATCGAAGGCGCACACGAAGGCCGTGGCCTCGGCAACAAATTCCTCCGGCATCTCACACGCGTCTCGACCATTCTTCTGCTGCTTGATCCCGCCAATGACGAATCCATCTCTCCCGCAGACCAGCTCGCCACCCTGATGTCCGAAGTCGAGATATACAACGATGATTTTATATCGAAAACCTTTGTCGTCGCATCATCAAAATCCGATATCGCAAAACTCAAGGGTGTCACAAAACGCCTGCTCGCGAAATATGGGATCGAAACGCCAGTACTGAGTTTTTCGTCACTCACGCGTGATGGTATCGATCAACTTGTCCCTGCTCTCGCGGAAATAGTCGACTCGCAGCGTGTGGCGCCCGAACCTCCCACGCCTGTACAGCCACCCGATTTCGGCAACCCTGACGAATGGGAGAAGGCGTGACTAAAAATACTGACAGGACGCATGCAACATGCTTCAAAAAGACCCTGAAATCATAGTCGTGAAAATCGGCAGCAGCACGCTTTCAGCCTCCGATGGCGCTCTCGACATCGCGTTTATGGAGGAATTTGTCGAAGGGCTCTCTCGGCTTCATGCTGACGGCCGCCGCGTCATCCTCGTTTCGTCAGGCGCGGTCCGTACCGGCGCGCCAGTGCTCGGACTGCCAGCTTCCGGGCTTTCCGTGATCGAAAAACAGGCCGCCGCGGCGGTAGGGCAGGGGCTCCTGATCGCACGCTATATCGAGCTGTTTTCACAGTTCGGCATACCCGCGGCCCAGGTGCTGCTTACGGCGGAAGTCATCAACGACCGCAAGATGTACCTCAACGCACACGGCACGCTCCGCACTCTTATTGACTATCGCGCCGTGCCGGTCATAAATGAAAACGACACCGTTTCATCCGAAGGCATAAGGTTCGGCGACAACGACACATTGTCTGCCATTGCGGCTCTGCTCGTCGATGCGGACCTGCTGATACTGCTCTCCGACATCGAAGGACTGTATGACTCGGACCCTCGCAAAAATCCTGACGCAAAGCTGATCAGCGAAGTCACGGCGATCACTTCCGACATCACCGGCGCGGCAGGCGGCCCCGGCACGCTCGGCGCGGCGGGCGGCATGACCACCAAGATCAAGGCAGCACAGGCTGCCGTCGAATCCGGTATCCGCATGGTCATCGCCAACGGAAGAGAGCCGAATATCGTAGAGCGCATCGTGGCTGGCGAAAAAGCCGGCACGACGTTTCTCCCCGGAGAGACGCGTTATACCGGCAAACGCAAATGGCTCGCTTACGGCTGCCGCTCGGAAGGCCGCATCATCATAAATGATGGCGCGGGCAATGCCATTGTGAAAAACGGCAAAAGCCTGTTGCCAAAGGGCGTCGTAGGCACTGCCGGTCCGTTTGAATACGGTGCGTGCGTCGATGTCGTCACAGAAGATGGAACGATCATCGCAAAAGGGATCACGGCATATTCGGCACTCGAAATATCACACATCATGGGACGGCATTCGAGCGAAATCGAGTCGATCCTGAGTTTTAAAATCGCCGATGAGATTATCCATCGCGACGATATGGCATTACTGTAGTAACAACATAGAACAAGTCTATGGCACTGACAGATGAATACAATAGCACCGGAGGTTTGCAGTGATGAACGATGAAATCACGGTAATCGATAAAGCAAAAGCCGCGCGCGCTGCGGCATTGACTCTCGCGCGGACATCAGGCGACATAAAGAGACAGGCACTTGAAGCTGTGGCTGCCGCGATCAGGACTCATGCCACAGAAATCCTCGAAGCAAATTCGCTGGATGTTGCCGATGCTGAAAAAGAGGTGGCAGAGGGGAAACTCTCGAAAGCACTGTTCAAACGCCTCGTACTCGATCAGTCGAAGGTCGAAGGCATGGCGCTTGGCGTGGAAGCTCTCGCAGCCATCGAGGACCCATGCGGCCGCGTGATTTCCCGTCTTGAAATGGACGAAGGCATGATCCTCGAACAGGTCACATGCCCGATAGGCGTCGTGGGCGCAGTTTTCGAAGCACGTCCCGACGCTGTGCCGCAGATTTCCTCACTCTGCTTCAAGGCCGGCAATGCAGTCATCCTCAAGGGGGGGGCCGAAGCCGCACGGTCCAATCGCGTGCTTGCGGCTGTTATATCCGAAGCGGCTTGTTCGGCACCGGGTATCCCACAAGGCTGGCTTCAGCTTATAGAGACCCGCGCAGATGTCACAAAGGTACTCGAACTCGACCAGTATATCGACCTGCTCGTACCTCGCGGCAGCAACGCATTCGTGCGTTATATCCAGAACAATACAAGCATCCCGGTACTCGGCCATGCCGACGGCATCTGCCACATATATGTAGACAGTGCAGCCGAAATAGACATGGCAGCAGACATCGCGCTCGATGCGAAAATCCAGTATACGGCAGCTTGCAACGCGGTCGAGACAATCCTTGTGCATAAATCCATCGCAGCGGATTTTCTGCCGCGCATGTGTGAGTCTTTCAGGAATGCCGGTGTCGAAGTGCGGGGATGCGAAGCCACGCAAGCCATCGTCGCGGGCGTCGTGCCTGCTGTCGACGAAGACTGGGCGACTGAATATCTCGACATGATCGTTTCGGTAAAAATCGTAGACTCGCTCGAAGCCGCGATCGCGCACATCAACACCTATGGTTCGCGCCACACGGATTCCATCATCACATCCGACGCTGCGGCGGCTGACGAATTTCTCGCTTCGGTCGACTCGGCCTGCGTGTTTCACAACGCGTCGACGCGCTTTTCTGACGGATATAGATTCGGCAAGGGCGCGGAACTTGGCATCAGCACAAACAAGACCCATGCGCGTGGTCCCGTCGGTGTCGAAGGGCTGATCATTTACAATTACCGCCTTCGCGGCTCCGGCCAGAAGGTATGTGACTATGTGGGTCCGGACGCAAGGAGATTTACACATAGAATACTTGACTCGAAGGCATGAATTGACACGCGGCATGGTACCAGATGTTACTTCGAAATGTTAACAGAGGCGCGACAGAGGCAAAGCTTAATGCGGGCATGAGGCTTGCGGGAGTGCTGGTGCTTTTCGGACTCTTCTCGCTCGCGGTGGTTTTCAGACTAATGCAGCTTCAGGTGTTCGAGACCGCGAAATACAGGGCGCTCTCTGGCAAAAATGGCTGGAAGAGCATCCCGATCTCCGCGTCGCGCGCGCCGATACTTGATCGCAACGGGCGGCCGCTTGCTACCGATGTGCCATCATACAGGATAGTAACCATAAATAAAGACAATACATGGGATTCGAAGGAAATCGACTACGGGACTGCATCGCGATACGCCGAAAGAGGAGCCGGGCGGAATCGATTTGTAAGTGTGTTTTACAAACGCTACTATCCCGAAAAGGAAGCCACTGCACACATCACGGGATATGTGGCGGAAATCAATGAAAAGGAACTTGCCAATTCGCTGTACAAAGGAAAGAAACGTGGTGACATCATCGGCAAGTCTGGACTCGAAAAGGAATACGACGACTCGCTCACAGGCACGGAGGGCAGTCTTGTGATCAATGCTCGCAGACAGACTGGCGAGATCGAATCCGCCAATGAAATATATCCGCGTACCGGAGATACTCTCCATACTACCATCGATGTGCGCCTCCAGCGGGAGGCATACAGGGCTCTTGCCGAAAAGAAACTCCCTGGAGCCGTGATCGTCATGGACTCGGAGTCGGGTGAAATTCTCGCAATGGCTTCGTATCCATCGTTTGACAGCAACCTTTCAGTCGGAGGATTCAGAGCGGCTGCATGGGAGCGTCTCAGCAACAATCCTGGCAAACCACTCATCAACAGGACGATCGGTTCTGCGCTCCCGCCGGGTTCGGTTTTCAAGCTCGCCACGGCCGTCGCTGCGCTCGAAGAGGGCAAGGCGGACACGGAGGAAGTATTTCACTGTTCGGGGCGTTTCAAACTCGGCACGCGAGTTTTTCGCTGCTGGGACCTCGACGGCCACGGCCAGATCAGGCTGATCGATGGCATTGCCCAGTCGTGCGATGTCGTATTTTATAATCTTGGCCTGCGCACAGGGGTTACAAGCATCAAGAAATATGCTAAAATGTTGGGGCTTGGCCGCAAGACGGGGATTGACCTGCCTGGAGAAATGATCGGGATTGTCCCGACTCATCAGTGGAAACGTACATTTCTCAAAGCGCCATGGTACAATGGCGACACTGTCAATACCAGCATCGGGCAGGGTTTCGTCAATGTTACCCCCATCCAGGCACTTGTGATGACAAACGTATTCGCGACGCGCGGCATGCTCGTCGTGCCCCATCTCAAGAAGGGGCTTGTACCTGTGACAGAAAAGACAACCGTGTCCGACGGCGCGATAGAAATTGTGCGGCAGGGCATGCGAAAGGCAGTGACACATGGCACTGCCGGTGTTTTGAGATATGCTCCCTACACATCGGCAGGCAAGACCGGCACGGCGGAAGCGCCTCCACGGAGGCCTCATGCGTGGTTTTCGGGCTTCGCGCCATACGACCAGCCGCAACTGACTTTTGCCGTCGTCATAGAAAACGGCGGACATGGTGGTTCGGACGCACTGCCGGTTGTCAAGCGTGTCACCGATCTTGCCTACAAACTTGGATATCTCGCAGGAGACAATCCATCAGCCGCCGGGCAGCCGCAGCCACTGCCTGTCGCGGGAGACTGACAAGGAAAAACATCGAACCGGCTCGCGCATCGTGAGCGTTCATCAGGAGATATAAATGAAAATTTTGCTTTTCACCATCCACTTCATCATCACGGCGCTGTTCATCGCCGGCATCACCATTTCCCAGTCCAAGAGCGACGGAATGGGAGCGCTCGGCGGCAGCAGCCACACCTTCAAGGCCACTGCCGGCGGTATTGAGGCGCTTCTCGAAAAATGGCTCCGCGTGCTCGCATGGGTATTTCTCGCGTCATGTGTAGTCAGCGCGTTTTTCGTTGGCAAGTTTTTCTGAGAGAAGCAGTCCGATAACCGGCTGGCTTCCCCTCTTGGGGAGCGGCGCAGCATTGCCACCGCCCGACACATCCCGGAGAAATCAATTGACCATCAGAGAAGACATCATCAGCCGCATCCGCACAACCGGCGCCGATTCCGTTGCTGTCCTCAAGGCAAGCGTCGATGCCGCAGTGGAAGCGATCACCGATGCGTCGCTCGCCATTGTCGCCTCTCTGAAATCCGGCGGGAAAGTCCTCATCTGCGGCAATGGGGGCAGCGCAGCGGACGCGCAGCACATGGCCGCCGAGCTTGTCGGCCGTTTTCTCCTCGACCGCGCTCCCTACGCCGCTGTCGCGCTCACTACTGACACATCGGTACTGACGGCGCTCACCAACGATTTCGGCGCGGATTGCATTTTCGAAAAGCAGGTGCAGGCGCTTGGGCGTGCCGGTGATGTGTTCATCGGCATCTCGACGAGCGGCAACTCCAGAAATGTGCTTGCCGCCATCACCGCCGCAAAACAGGCGGGCATGGTTACGATCGCCATGACCGGGTGCGGGGGGGGGCGGCTGAAATTCCTGTCAGACATTCTCATCGATGCCGCATCGGATCACACGCCACGCATTCAGGAAACTCACGCTTTTTTTGTCCATACGATCTGCGAAATTGTCGAGCAGGCGATGGCAGTGACATAGAATAGTAATTTTCCCGCATACAACACATTTCAGACATTTTCACTAAATCCGGAGACTCCGCACGTGATAAACCAAGAAATCATAGTAATGATACTCGCTGCCGGCAAAGGTACGCGAATGAAATCGGACAAGGCAAAAGTGCTGCACGAAATCAATGGCCGCCCAATGGTCGAATATGTACTCGACAAGGCATGGGAAGTGTCGGGGAAGCCGCCGGTCGTGGTCGTCGGCCATCAGGCACAGGCAGTCGAGGCTGTTGTCGGCGGCCGGGGCAGATGCGTTTTGCAATCGCCCCAACTCGGTACGGGGCACGCCGTCATGATGGGCGCGCCGTTATTTGAAAATTCAGGCGGTACGCTTGTCGTGCTGTACGGCGATGTCCCGCTGCTGACTTCCGAAACGATTCAGGGGCTGATCGCTGCGCACAACACCGGCGGTCACGCCGCAACCATTCTTTCGGCGGTACTTGACGATCCCACGGGCTATGGCCGTATCGTCCGCACTCCAGAGGGCAATCTCGACCGCATCGTCGAACACAAGGATGCTTCCGAAGCTATCCGCGCCATAGCCGAAATCAACACTGGCCTCTGCTGTTTTGACATCCCCGCGCTCGTGCCCGCTCTCAAGCAGCTTCGCAACGACAATTCGCAGGGCGAGTATTACATCACGGACGTGCCTGGTATTTTCAACGCCGCTGGCCTGACATGCGGCGTCACCATCGCCCGTGATCCCCTCGAAACCGAAGGCATCAACACGCTCGAACAGCTCGCGCGCGCTCAGGAAATCATGAATTCACGGAAATAGCAGGGGTTTACCCTTCAGTTTTTCGCGATATGTGCTATAGTTGAGGTTAAGCGCTCGGGAGTTCCGGCAAACGCACTCAACCCGCTCGAACCCATTGACGCAGGGAAGGAGAAATTCAACTCAAAATGTCCGGGATAAGGAAAATCACCCACTCGAAATCAGTAACTCGCGAACTGCTGCTCGCCTCAGGCGGCAGCAACCCGCAACTCGCTAAAGAAATCGCAAACTATCTCAGCACACGCCTCGCAGACATTGAAATCGGCAGATTCAGCGATGGCGAAACCCGCCTCAATATAAAGGAACATCTTCGCGGCAAAGATTTCTATATCATCCAGTCACTATGCGGTCCCGTCAATGAAAATATCATGGACCTCCTCATCATGACCGATGCCGCAAAGCGAGCCTCGGCCCGCCGCGTCATTGCCGTCATCCCCTACTACGGTTACGCCCGGCAGGACAAAAAAATGCAGCCGCGCGAACCGATCACTGCCAAACTCGTCGCGGACCTGCTCGAAAAAAGCGGTGTCCGCCGCATCATGACGATGGATCTGCACGCCGCTTCCATACAAGGCTTCTTCAATATCCCTGTCGATCATCTCACCGCCATGCCCGTCTTTGTCACCAAACTCAAGGAACTCGGCTACTATGGCGAAGATGTCATGTTCGTCTCACCCGACGTCGGCGGAGTAGTGCGCACGCGCACCATGGCCCAGAAACTCGATGCTCCCATTTCTATCCTCTACAAGCGACGTCCGCGGCCCAATGTCGCTGAAATGGCCGAACTCATCGGCAATGTTGAAGGCATGCGTTGCGTCATGGTCGATGACATGGCCGACACTGCCGGCACACTCTGCAAAGGCGCAGAAATGCTTATGAAGCGCGGCGCGAAGGAAGTCATTTCTGTCGCCACCCACGGTATTCTTTCAGGCGATGCCGTCGATCGTATCGAAGCATCTCCTCTCTCAAAAGTCCTCATCACTGACACTGTACCGATGAAAGAAAACGTCAAGGCCTGCGAAAAAATCCACCAGATAACAGTCGCGGATTTCTTCGGAGAGGCCATTATTCGCAACTTTACCGAACGCTCCATCAGCGAACTCTTTATCTGAACTATATGAAATAATCCGAAGAGTTATCACAACAGTCGTTGCTTCATCAAATCTCAGACACGCAAATAATCCCGCCCGGCAGCACAGACCGGAGCGGGATTTTTATTGTGCCGGCTTCGTAAATCAATCGATTATGGGATTGCTTCCTGTGGGAGCATCCATAAATAACAGTGAAAACAGGTGGCGCGAAACGGAACTTATGGCTACGAAATGAAACTGGCTACATCAGCCGAAAACTGGTCATTGATGGCTTGAGCCTGTTCGCGGGTGGGGGCCTCGGAGATGATGCGCAGGATGGGTTCGGTGTTGGAGGGGCGGACGATGACCCATGCGTCGTCGAAAATGATTTTGATGCCTTCGGTGAGGTCGAGCTGGTGGTTTTTGTATTTTTTGATGAGGTGCGCGACGGTTTCCTGTGCGAGATGGAGCGGGCACCGGGCAGTGTTTTTGACCATAGAGTAACGGGGGTAGGAGGAGATGAGCTGTGAGAGAGTGCCGCCGGAATCATGTAGTCGGTGAAGGGCGAGCGTCATGGCAGTAAAGCTGTCGCGGGCCATGTTGACGGCGGGGTAGATGACACCGCCGTTGCCTTCGCCACCGACGACGGCTGATTCATCCTGCATCATTTCGGTGACGTTGATTTCGCCGATTTTGCTTTTGAGGATGCGGCAGTCGTAGGATGCGGCGATGTGGTCGATTGCCGATGAGGTGGCGAGGTTGACGACGACGGTGCCGGGTGTTTTTCTGAGAACTGAGTCGACGCCGATGACGAGAGTGTAATCTTCGCCGATGGGTCGGCCGGTTTCGTCGACGATGGCGAGGCGGTCTGCGTCGGCGTCCTGGGCGAATCCGATGTCGGCTTTGTGGCGTATGACGGCTTCGCAGAGAGCGGACAGATTTTCGGGGAGAGGTTCGGGCGGGCGTGGGAAGAGTCCGTCGGGTTTGTCGTTGATGGTGATGACATCGGCGCCGAGTTTTTTGAGTGTTTTCGCGCTCATTACGCTGCCGGCGCCGTTTACGCAGTCGACGACGGCGCGCAGACGGCGGGGGCGTTCGGGGAGCTTGCCGATGTGTTTGATGATGGCGGCGATGTGTTCATCAATGGCGGCGGGGTGTCGAGTAGGGGCATGGAATTCGCTGGCGGGGACTTTTGCGTATTCGCCCTGATGGTAGATGTCGAGGAGTTCGCGCGCCTGATAGTGGTTGAGAAAACAGCCGTCGCCGCGGACGAATTTGAGAGCGTTCCACTGGGCGGGGTTGTGGCTTGCGGTGATGGCGATGCCGCCGCTGGCCTTGAGTTTGCGGACGGTGAACTGGACGGTGGGGACGGGGACGATGTCGAGATTGACGACGCGGCAGCCGGATGAGATGAGGCCGGATAGGACTGCGTGGAGGACCATTTCGCCGCTTGTGCGGGTGTCGCGTCCGACGACGACGGTCCCGCCGCCCATATAGGTGCCGAATGATTCGGCGAAGCGGACGAGGAGGTCGGGGGTGAGGGATTCGCCGATGACGCCGCGTACGCCGGATATGCTGATTTTGAGGTTGTTTACGCCTTTCATTGTCTGATCAGCTCCTCTCCGAGTTCGATTAGTTCGACCGCTTTCTTATGGGTGCGGGCTTCGGCGATGATGCGGATAAGGGATTCGGTGTTGGAGGGGCGGATGTGGAGCCATGAGTCGGACCACTCCATTTTGACGCCGTCGGTGAGGTTGACGATGCTTTTGAGCGAGCCGTCGGCAGCGGAGTTGCGGACCTTTTTGATGACTTTGAAAATGAGAGTGTAGTCGAGGGGTATTTTCTTTTTGAGCATAGTGTATTTTGGCAGAGAAGCGATAGCTTCGGAAAGAGTGACTCCGCGCCGGGCGAGGCCGTCGAGTATTACGGCGACAGCGGCGAGTGCGTCGGATGCGTAGTGGATACGTGGGATTATGATGCCGCCGGAGCCTTCGCCCGCGATGGCTGCCCTGTTTTTGAGAGCGGCTTCGGCGACGTAGGACTGGCCGACAGGAGTGCGGATGATGTTTTTTTTGCGGCGGCGGGCGATATCGTCGAGAGCGCGGGTGGTGCAGAGATTGGTGACGATGGGGCCGGAGGCGGTGTCGAGCAAGAAATCGGCGCAGAGGGCGAGTGTGGTTTCTTCGGAGAGGGGTTCGCCGGTTTCTGTGACGAGAGCGAGTCGTTCGCCGGATGTGTCGAGCATGAATCCGATGTCGAAGCTTGTGGCGCGGACGAGCGCGTGGAGCTGGCGCATGTTTGCGGGGGTTGGCTCTGGGTCGTGGGGGAAGGGTTCGCCGGGATCGTCGTTGAGAGCGGCGACGCGGCATCCGAGCGCGTCGAGCAGGTCGGCGGCGGGGTGGCAGCAGGAGCCGTTGCAGATGTCGATGGCGACTTTGAACGCGCGTTTTCTGATGGCTGCGGCGTCGATGGTGGAAATGATGGTGGCAACGTGTTTTTCGGGTGCGCCATCGAGGGCGGAGAGTCGTTTGATTTTGTCCCATGTTGCCTTTGTGAAGTCGCCGAGGTGAAAGACGTCGAGGAGTTCGTCGCTCTGGGAAGTATTGAGGTAGAGGCCGTCGGAGCGGACGAATTTGAGAGCGTTCCATTCTTCGGGGTTGTGGCCGGCGGAGATGGCGATGCCGCCTGCTGCTTCGGAGGTGGCGACGGCGAATTGCATGGCGGGGATGGGACATATCCCGAGGTCGACTGGTTCGCACCCAGCGGACAGGATGGCTGAGATGACGGCTGATTTGACCATCATGCCGGACGGGCGGGCGTCTTCGCAGATGAAGATGCGGCCATCGCCGAGGTATGACGCGAACGCGCTGGAAAACTGTACGACGATGTGAGGCGTGAAGGTGAGTCCGACTATGCCTCTGACACCTGAGACGCCGATTTTGAGTTGGTTCATATCAAGCACCTTCCGGGTAGATGTGAGTGCGAGGCGATCCTGTGCGGCAACTATTTGATGGGCAGATGGGGGGTGGCAGCCCAGTAGTTGCAAACTGCTTCGAGCGTTTCGGGGAAAGGGGCGCTGCCGCAGTTGCAGACGATAATGCTGCTTGCGAAGTTGTCCTGCAGTACCGAAATGGTGGATTCGTCCCTATGGTCGAGAAAAACGATAACAGGGATTAGTTGCGTGGCGGGAGTATCGTGGATGCTGCTGAGCAGGGGGATCCCCTCGGAGCCGGAAATGTTGAGGAAAATGACGTCAGTGGCTGATCCCCAGGGAGATGTTTCGGTGAGCAGGTCTTGGGCGAAAGCCTCGGGAGTGGCAGAAGAGGCCGCGAGGTGAAGCCCTTCGGTGGCGATGATTGCGGCAGAAATGAGCAGGGATGTGTCGGGGTTTTTGTCGTACAGATAAACCTCAATAGTGCGAGCCATTATGCTGATCCCCAGTTATTTATATATATCATTTTAGCGATGCGTGCCCGAATAAGCAAATTATCCGTGAATTCTGCGAAAAAGGAAGGATTTTAATGCGGCGGGAGCAAAGGTAACAAACCTGCTTTCGGGGAGGGTACTATCATATTTGAAAGTGTGTGTGATAGAATTTATATGTCCATGAGGCAGTAGTGGGGCGTCAGCCCGGCGGTGGCGGCATCGCGGCTGGTGAAAAGTGAACCGGAGGTCAATCTCATGTCGCGTTCGGTATTACAGCTTGGCGGGCTTGAGTGGGAAACCGGATATGTGAAGCCGGGGAAAGGCATCGAGGCGGTTTCAAAGTGGATCGAGGCCAAAGTGCCGGGCAATGTGCAGGATGATCTGCTCAGGGCCGGACTTATCGACGATCCGTATTATGGTAAACAGAATGAAGAATCCCGCTGGCCCGAGAAATTCGACTGGTGGTATCGCACTACACTCGCAGGATTGCCGGAGGGCGAAAGGCTCTTTCTGGTTTTCGATGGCATTGACTACAGGGGGCATGTCTATCTCGATGGCGTCAAGGTCGGCAGCCATGAAGGCATGTACTCGAAGCTGTATATCGATGTGACCGGAAAGGTACGCGAAGGCTCGCGGCTCGAAGTCTGTGTCGAAAACACCGCATCGATCACCGACCGCGAAAACGCTTTGAAATGCCAGATGTCATTCGGATGGGATTTCGCTCCGACGATCAAGGCAATCGGCATCTGGGACACGGTGAGCATGATAGGCACCGATGGAGTCTTTATCCGTGGCATACGTGTCGAGCCGCGCCGTATCGATGCCAATGACTGGCAGATCTCGGTCGATCTCGAAACCGATGCCGTTTATCCAACTGAAACTAAAGTGCTCTTCACGCTTGTACCTTTCAATTTTGAAGGCCAGCAGACTGCATTTCAAAAGGAAGCCCGCATCCCTGCCGGAGTATCGGAAACGCATTTCACCCTCAGGGTCCATTCTCCCGAGATATGGCAGCCGTGGGAGGAGGGGCCGTCCAATCTGTATTACCTTCGATGCGAAGTATCCTCCAACCGCCGCACGCACGACAGCGTACGCACCCGCATCGGATTTCGCACCACTGCTCTCGCGCCCAATCCGCTCAAGCCCGAATACAAATGGACATTCGTCATCAATGGCCAGATGAAATCAATCAGGGGGGTCAACTGGGTGCCGGCCGATTCGATGCAGGGCCGCATCACTCGCGAACACTACGAAGACCTGATCTCCCTTGCGCGCGAAGCCAACGTCAACATGTTTCGCGTCTGGGGCGGCGGTATCAGGGAGAAAAAAGCGTTTTACGACCTTTGTGACGAATACGGCATCATGGTCTGGCAAGACCTGCCGTTTGCCTGTCCCCAGCGCCCATACCCCCGTAGCGAAGCATTTCTCTCGCTTGCCGAAAACGAGATCGAGGCAGTACTCAAGGCGGGATTCAATCACCCGAGCGTCGTTTATTACTGCGGAGGCAACGAATTCGGCGGCACATGGAACAAGCCGCTCGTGGCGCGCGCCGAACGCGCTTTCAGGAGACTCGGAGGCGGCAGACCCTTCAATGTCAGTTCGCCAACACATGGAGATTCGCACAACTGGATAGTCCATCACTGCCTCGGCAACATCTCGGAGTACGTCAAGGAAAACAACGGATTCCTCAGCGAATTCGGCATGCAGTCGCCCCCAGTGCGCGAAAGCCTCGACTGCTTCATGCCCGCGAAGCATCTATGGCCCATCGCGCCTCATCCGGTTTACACCATTTCCGAAATGACTCAGCTTCGTTCGGAATTCGCCGACAACATTTCCAAAATACTCTCCAAAAAACCGGAAATCGAAAACTCGTCCTACTGGTGCTATCACAACGCACAATTACTCAAGCTGCTCAGATACGCCGACCAGATAGGCTATCACGATGTGGACTCGCTCATCGAGGCATCGCAGAAAATGCAGGCTTACGGACTCCAGGTCGCCATCGAACATGTCCGCCGGAAAAAAGGACGCATCGGCGGCACTCTCTACTGGCAGTTCAACGAACCGTGGCCGGCCATCTGCTGGAGTATCGTAGACTACTACCGGAAACCCAAGCTCGCATATCACAAACTCAAACATGTATACAATCCGCTGCTGCTCTCGCTCGAATTTCCCTTCGGCCCATACAAACAGGGGCAGTCGCTCAAGACCGCAGTGTGGCTCATCAATGACAGACATCTCGAAATGACCGACCTTGACATAGAGATTACACTATTCGACGGCGCCGGTACGGAGGTTTCCTCACACGCACTCACCGTAGCTTCATGCCGGCCCGACAGCGCACGTGAGATTTCAAGGCTCAATCTCAGCCTCACCGGAGCAGAGGGCTGGCAAATCAAATGCTCGATCAAACGCCGGGACATTGTCATCAGCGTCAACGAATACGATCTTACGATCGTGGACAAAAAACCGACATTCAAACCGCTCCTCGCGGCCAACTGGTACTTCCACAATGTACTCTGGAGATGAACACATGAAGGGACTGATCCTCAGCGGCGGCAAGGGCACGCGCCTGCGCCCCATCACTTACACCAGAGCCAAGCAGCTCATTCCGGTCGCCAACAGACCGATCCTGTTTTATGGCATCGAGTCGATCGTCAAGGCCGGCATCACGGATATCGGCATCATTGTCGGCGACACGCGCGACGAGGTCATGGCTACGGTCGGTGACGGCAGCGAGCTTGGCTGCAAAGTCACCTACATCGAGCAGGACGCTCCCCGCGGGCTTGCTCACGCGGTCAGGATCGCGCATGATTTCATCGGTGATGACCGTTTCGTGATGTATCTCGGCGACAATATCATCCTCAGTGAAGTCAAAGAGCTTGTCGACGAGTTCGATGCCCGGAAACCCAACTCGCAGATACTCCTCGCGCATGTCGCCAATCCATCGCAGTTCGGCGTCGCCGAACTCGACAACGGGCGTGTCGTGCGCCTGCAGGAAAAGCCGAAAGAACCACTCAGCGATCTCGCGCTCGTCGGCGTATACATGTTCGACAGCAACATCTTCAAGGCCGTCAACTCCATCCAGCCCTCGTGGCGTGGCGAGCTCGAAATCACCGATGCCATCTCATGGCTTATCGACAATGGCTACACCGTCGACTCGCACATCATCAAGGGCTGGTGGAAGGATACCGGCAAACTCGAAGACCTGCTCGAAGCCAATCGCATGATGCTTGATTTCATCGAAACCGATGTGAGGGGAGTGGTTGACTCCTGCTCCCGGATAGAAGGGCGCGTGCTGATCGAAGAGGGCGCTATTGTCGAAAACAGCCGGATACGCGGACCGGCCGTGATAGGCAGAAACGCAAAAATTACTGGCTCTTATGTCGGCCCCTTCACCTCAGTAGGCCCCGATGTCACGATATGCAAGAGCGAAATCGAACATAGCATACTGCTCCAGGGCAGTACGGTCGCCGATGCGGGCGCACGCGTTACCGACAGCCTCATCGGCTGCGGGGCACGCATCGACAGGACTGACGGCGTGCCGCGTGTCCTGAGGTTTATGCTCGGCGACAACAGCGAGGCACACCTTCTGTGATGTCTCTTATCGTCAACACCACGGAGATGTTTTATGCCTGATGGTAAAATTCTGCTAAGAGAAATTCAGGAACAGTTCGATGTCTGGAAGGGTATACGTGAGGACTTCGAACTGCTCGAAAGCGATGTCAAGACTCATTTCGATGTTCGTGAGTTTGACGAGGTTCTTTTTGTCGGAGCGGGTTCTTCATTTTACCTTGCCGAATCGGCAGCGGCGGAATTTCGCCATTCTTCGGGAGAGCAGACCACAGCTATCTCTGCTTCCGAACTGCTGTTTTTTTGCGACTACTACCTGAAAAAAGAGCGGAAGTACATTGCAGTACTGTTTTCACGATCAGGTGAGACTTCCGAACTTCTCAGCGCGCTTGATGTGCTTAAGAAGAAATTCAGAGTAATCACGATTGCTATCACATGCACGCCCGCATCGACGCTAATGAAACAGTGCGATATGGGGTTTCCGGTGAAGAACTGTGTCGAGGAAAACATAATCATGACAAAATCCTTCACGGGGATGCTGTTCATGTCATATATGTTTTCGCTCGCATTCAGTGAAAAATACAGCAATCTGCATTACATAGACCGGCTTGCGGATGAGGGTAGGGCGGCATTTGAGATGCAGCGCCGCGTGATGGATTCGGCGCTTTCCGATGTCCTCAATGACAGGGTCACTCTGATCGGCGGAGGCCCGATGCTCGGAATAGCCCGCGAGTGTGCGCTGAAACTCGATGAGGTGGCGCTGCTGCGTACAAAGTGTTGCAGCACGCTCGAACTCCGGCACGGCCCTCATGCCGCAGTAGGCGAGGGCGACCTCGTCATTTCCCTGATGTCCGACTCGGCGCGTGAGGCAGAGCTTTTCACGCTCCGGGAAATGAAATCCAGAGGCGCGGCTGTGATCGCTATGGCTGACCGTCGCGAACAGGTGTTCGAACAATTCGCCGATCACGTTGTGCTTGCCGGGCGCAGTATACCGGAGGCGTTCAGGGGTATTCTCTATGCGCCGCTACTGCAATATCTGTCGGCCGCTGCCGCGCTCAAACGCGGGCTCGATCCTGATGAGCCCGCAGGGCTGACAAGAATTGTGAAGTTCTGAAAACCAAAACGCGGATGATTGCCGCTGTCATTATGGCTCGCTTTTGCGGGCATCAGAAAAGGAAAGAAGAATACATGGATTCAGACGCTTTCATGTTCGCAGTCGGGAGAAGGATATCTTTGCCGCTTGCAAAAGTTATCGTGGCAGTTGCAGTAGTCGTGTTTTTGGCCGCCGGTTGCGGCGGCGGAGGTGGCGTTTCTACGACGGCGCCACTCTCAGAACAGCAGCAGGCTGCCCTGACACGCTCCGCACTGATACCAGATCATACCAAAACACTTCGCAAGGCTATCGATAATAGCAATGTTACCGAATTCTTCCCTGTCCTCGGCAAATGGAAGCTCTTTGACAGCACAGCCGGTGTGAATTGGGTTTCGGCGGTGTCCGTAGGTCCCGATGTGTCGGCATCGATGTCCAATCCCTTCACGAGCGTCGGCATCCTCGTCCTGCCAAAGGCGATGATAACCAATCCCGGACAGGCTGATTTCTATATCGACGGCGAAATGGTCACAACGCTCGATCTTTCTCTCGAAAAACCATACGAAGGCTATAAACCTGACATTGTAACTTATTTCGAAGTCGCCAATAAGCTCCCCGACGAAATGCACACGATCACGATGGTTGTGGCTACCGGTACAGTCGGATTTGACGGATGGCGTATGGTCCACAAGAATGCTATCTATGAGATAGATTGCAGCGACATCAACGAACTTGAGACCTCCGCATACGAGCAGGTGCTGAAACTCAGGGACCTCATCGAGGCCTATGCCGACGCATACGATGACTATCCGCAACCTGCTTCTGGCACTACGCTGATGTCGATGTTCGCGATCGCTACGGCGACCACGGATATGCCCTTTCCGGTCAATCCCTTCACAAAGACAGCGATGACTCAGGCGACCGATTTTTCGGCCGGTGATTTTAAATACACATACGGTTCGCCTACGGAGTATACGCTCGATATTTATGGCGGCCGGTCGGTGCTTGCGTCTTTTACGGAATCGAGCGTGGAAACGGAAATGTTTTCACTCGTACTTACCGGGATAGACAATCATTATACGACTCGGGATGAATCCGTGCAGATGAATGGCAGCGTCACGATAAAAAAGCTGCCGCTGTACCTCGCTCCACGGCTGTCTCTCGCAAGCGAACAGCGTAGCTATACCTATGATCCGCCGCCGACGACATTCACTTATGACCTGCCTCTGATCGAAGGTGTCAACGATCTCAAGGCTACCCTTTATATCGCTGGTGGGCCTTCGGTCAATCTCGCACGTACGATCACTCGCGACACTACTGCTCCAGTCATAGTAATCGGTGAGCCGTTCCCGCTTTCAGGCACCGGCACTCTGCAGTCAGCGACGGTTTACACTTCGACACAACTTGTTCGCGTCGGCACGGAGATCGGCGCGTCAGTCTGGATCAACGACACGCCAGCGGCTGTCAGCAACACCGGTCTTGCCGAGCGTACGCTCACGCTCACTCCAGGAGACAACACAGTCACGGTGCGTGCTGAAGATAAGACCGGCAATACCAAGTCTTTGACATTTATCATCAAGTATGTTGTACCGGCAACTCCCTGACAGAGTCAAGCGCAGTCAGTCGGTCATATCATTAAGAGGTATCTTTAGCAGAAATGGCGCGGCGGCCACGTAACAACATGTCTCTATCTCTCGAAGGCATCGACCCGGTTC
Source organism: uncultured bacterium (assembly GCA_964595945.1). Classification (GTDB taxonomy): domain Bacteria; phylum UBP15; class UBA6099; order UBA6099; family JAJRTR01; genus CAZQSL01. The sequence goes on along the minus strand of CAZQSL010000006.1, from coordinate 14,875 downwards.
GTGTGCTCGAATATATCAGGCAGGGCAGGCTGGCTGCTGGAGTGGACGAAGCGGGCCGCGGACCCCTCGCGGGACCGGTCGTAGCTGCCGCAGTGATCCCTTCGCTTGAGATAATCGGCTCTGGCATCGACGACTCGAAAAAACTCACACACAAACAGCGCGAATCTTTTTACGATCTGATCGTCACCACTTCCACGGCCTTCAGCATTGTGGCAATTGACTCTGTGACAGTGGACGCCATCAATATTTTCGGCGCGACAATGCGAGCCATGCGTGAAGCCGTCGAGGGGCTGTCTGTAGTTCCCGAAATCGCATTCATAGACGGCCCGCATGCTCCGCCATGCGATGTGCCTTGTGTGCCCGTGAAATTCGGTGACGCACACGACATTGGCATTGCTGCTGCGTCCATCCTCGCAAAGGTATATCGTGACCGGTTGATGGCCGAATACGACAGGACATATTCCGGTTACGGGTTTGCCGCACACAAGGGCTATGGTACAAAGGCCCATCTCGAAGCCCTTGCCGCGCTCGGCCCATGCGCCATTCACAGGCGCTCTTTCGCCCCTGTCAGGACAGCACTCGAAAGCCGTAGCGAAACATGACCTTCACTGATATCCTTCGCAAACTGTATCCCGCATCGGGTGACGCCCGACGTCGCACTGGTCAGACCGGCGAGGACATCGCGGTAGCGTATCTGCGCAAAAAAGGCTATGTTATTCTTGACCGCAATTTTCGCTGCCCTGTCGGCGAACTCGATATCGTTGCGCAGAAGCAGCAGATCATCGTGTTCGTCGAAGTGAAAACACGCCGCAAGGAAAAATTCGGCCCGCCCGAACTTGCCGTCGATGCGCGCAAACGAGGCAAGATCGAAAAGCTCGCGGCCTGGTACATGAAAGGAAAAGGCAAGGAAAGTGCGCCTGTGCGGTTCGACGTAATCGCCGTAAGTATCTACGAAGGCGAAAAACCACAGGTTAATCATATCGAAAATGCCTTCCAGTAACTGATGTAAGGATTACGAGGTATCTGAATTGAAATATACGCTTGGACTCGAAACATCCTGCGATGAAACTTCGGCTGCGATACTCGCTCCCGATGGCATTACTCTACTATCCAATCACGTGTCGTCACAGGTCGCCGCGCACAGTGACTATGGCGGAGTCGTGCCCGAGCTCGCGGGCAGACTGCATGCCGAAATCATTAATGACGTTATTGCCGAAGCTCTGAAAGATGCAGGTGTCAAGCTTGCCGATATTGGCCTGATTGCCGTTACGAGCGGCCCGGGGTTGAGTGTCAGCCTCGTCGTAGGCATCGCTGCCGCCAAAGCGCTCGCATGGATGACAGGCGCCGAAATCATCGGTGTCAATCACCTCGAAGGTCACATCACGGCAGTCGAACTCGCAGCGGGCGGCGAGGTGGAATTTCCCGCAATCTGCCTGCTCGTTTCGGGTGGGCATACAGATATCATTCACATAGTCGGGCGTGGTTGTTATACACGTCTCGGCGGTACTGTCGATGATGCGGCAGGTGAGGCGTTCGACAAGGTAGCGCGCCTGCTTGGGCTGGGGTACCCGGGAGGTCCGGCGATCCAGCAAAGCGCCGAATCCGGCAATCCCGGGACTGTCAGATTTCCGAGGCCAATGATCCACGAAGACAGTTTCGATCTCAGTTTCAGTGGACTGAAAACCGCCGTGCTGAATTTCATCAAGACAAACGAAGGCGATATCGGCGCCCCGGACAGCGGTGCGAAATACACGGCCAGTGATGTCGCAGCTTCTTTTCAGGAAGCGGTCGTCGATGTGCTATGCACTAAAACCATCAGGGCCGCGAAACGAAAAAAAGTCAGGTCGATATGGCTCGCCGGCGGCGTCGCGGCCAACAGACCTCTTCGAGAAGAACTCTCCATGCGGGCTGACAAGGCGGGTTTTATTTTTAATGTACCGCCGTTTATTCTTTGCACTGATAATGCGGCGATGGTTGCGCGCGCGGGTTTTCTCAAACATTCGCTTGGCATCGAGGGGCTTCCGCTGTCGCCGCAACCGTCGATATTTCTGTGACGCATAAGGTTGGATGTAATTGAAAAGATTCGCTCTGAAAACGATTCTGTTTCTGGCTCTGTTTGTCATCGCGCTCGTCGTGGAGTTATGCCTGCCGCCGTGGGTGTTTTGCTATCGTCCGTGGGAAGCGGTCAAGGTGATGTATGGTTCAAGCGTTTTCCCCGGCGCCTTTTATCCCAATCTGGATTTTACGATGACAGAGCAGGGCGACATGGGTTATTACACATCACTTGCCCACAAGCACAGGACGAGGTGGGTGACTGATTCGTATGGGCAGAGGACGGCAGACCCGTCGCGTGATCATTATGATGTCGTGCTTGTCGGAGACTCGTTCACCGCTGGCGCGAGCCTGTCGCAGGAGTACACGCTTGAGAAATTGATCGAAAAAAACACAGGGCTTGAAGTCTATCCGTTTTTTGTGGACACGGGAGTTGGCATAGACCCATTTCTGGCTGATCCGAGATTCAGAAAGAACAAACCGAACCTGGTGGTATTTGAAAAGGCGGAGTTTCTGCTTGGGCAGATGGCTGCGCCGCACACGGACATTGCGGCTCGGGAATTGCCGCCGGAAACGATTATCTCGCTGGTCGTGACTGCAAACAGGTTGCTCAAATTGCCAATGTACAGGTTCGCGCAGGGGCGTATTAAAAACATGATTACCAGAAGGGCTAATGGCGGAGCGGATGTCTACAGCAGACTCGCAAAACCCGCGCCAGACGGCAAATCGCTTTATTCGACACTCTCGCTTGACTTTGAATTGACGGACAGGGACATCGATCGTATTGCCGGCGATATCATCGCTACCCGTGATGTGCTTGCTGAAAAGGATATCGAATTCATTTTTGCCGGAGTGCCCAACAAAGAGGTTTTTCTCGCTGGCCGTACGCCTTACATAGGCAGGATCGAACGCAAGCTCGCCACGCGCGGTATCGTCACGGCCGGTCTTGAGGAGGCGTTTGCCGAAGCGTACAGGCACGGCGGTTCATATTATCGCAGGGATGATTCGCACTGGAACGAATCAGGCGCTCGGCTCGCCGGCGGCGAGATTTCGAAAAGGATATTACAGGTGCTCGCGAAATCCGGCAGAGCAGAACAGGATAAAACGAAATGATATTTAAATGCAAGGCAAGCACTCTTGACGGGAGTGTGGAGATACCGGGCTCGAAGTCACACACGATAAGAGCTGTAATGATAGCATTGCTTGCAGGCGGGCGGAGCGTGATAAGAATGCCTCTCGAATCGGCTGATACGCGCTCCGCCTTCGATGTGTGCCGAGCCTTTGGCGGCTCGGTGGATGTATTTGGAGACAGGTGGGAAATTTCCGGTACGGGAGGCGTGATCGCGCGGCCTGATTCTGTGATAGATGTGGGCAATTCCGGGACGACCCTTCGCATTGCGCTCGGTACGGCTGCCTTGTGCAAAGCCGGGCCGGTAGCATTCACGGGAGACGGACAGATACAGCGGCGTCCCATCGCGCCACTCGCCGACGCTCTCAATATGCTCGGTGCGGAAGTTGTTTCGCTGAATGGCAATGGATGCGCCCCTGTCGAAGTCCGCCGTCCCATGAAGGGTGGCGTCACGCTCATCAACGCCATGTCATCGCAGTATCTCACGAGTCTGCTCGTCAATACTCCGCTCGCGCCGGAACCTGTCGAGATCAGGGTGGCGCAGCTCAACGAAGCGCCGTATGTAGACATGACGCTCTGGTGGCTCGATCGTAGCGGCATTGTGTACGAACGCGATGGTTACGATGTTTTTCGCATCACGCCGCTCCAGTCCTACAATGCGTTCGACATGAGGATCCCGGCTGATTTTTCGACTGCTACTTTCTTTGCGGTTGGCGCCGCGATCACAGGTGGCAGAGTCACCATGAAAGGGCTTGACAGCAGCGATACTCAGGGGGATCGCGCCGTGTTCGGTTTTCTCGAAGAAATGGGCGCTGATGTATCCATAGCTCAGGATAGCTACACGGTCAGCGGCTCCGGCTCACTGAAGGCCGGTGTGTTCGATCTCAATGCAACACCGGACGCATTGCCGGCGATGGCTGTTGCCGCCTGTTTCGCCGAGGGTGAAACGCGTCTTGTCAACGTCCCGCAGGCACGCATCAAGGAGACTGACCGAATTGCAGTCATGGCCGCCGAACTGTCAAATATGGGCGCAGACATTTCCGAGCTGCCCGATGGGCTTGTTATCAGGGGGCGAGGGGGACTCAGGGGCGCGGCGGTCGAAGGTCATGGCGATCATCGCGTTGTCATGGCGCTGTCGATCGCCGGTTTTGCAGCAAGCGGCAGTACTCTTGTTTCCACTGCCGAGGCCGCTTCAGTTACTTACCCGGAGTTCGCGACCGATATGAAATCGCTCGGGGCGGACATTGCCGGCGAATGAGCAATGAATTGCCGGATAGCTTCCGGATAGTACTGCTCTGTACGAAACATGCTTTCCATTGCGTGAGGGTATCAGGTATATTTCGATACCTGGTATATAGACGTATATATGAACAATTTTTGAGTTTCCCTACCGGAGAAACCTTTTTCGAGAAAAGGTTTCTCCGCACCTCTTACAAAAAGCTTCCTGATTACCCCTGAAACTCAGATGGTCAAGAAGCTTGTCTTTTGTCCTCCATGATTTCGTCTGTAAGCATAAGTTTTTTTGCGTTTTACATTGGGGGTTGCTGTATCTGAGTATCAGGGGTAATCAGGAAAAGCTTTATATGCTTAACTTTTCTCCAAACTACTGTCCCATCGCGCTATCGCACGGCGATAGGGGATTTCTATTGATATTCAGTATGGCGTCAGGACCACAAGGTGCGTATCCTCTTGGGTCAACTCATTGGGGCGAAAAGTTTAACCGTTGGGTATGGTTACATATTGTATCAGACCAGTCAAGGGGAAGGGATATAGTGCTTGAGCAGGCTTTCAAGCGTTTCAATAAATCTGGTATTTTCATCCGGCTTGCGGACGGCGATCCTGAAATAGCTGCTGTCGAGCCCGGGGTAGTTGTCGCAATTGCGAATGAAACAATCGTGTTTGACAAGTTCCAGTTGTAATTCCAGAGCGGTCAAACCGTCGCGAACGATTTTCAGCAGAAAGAAATTAGTGTCGGACATAAAAGGGGTCAAACCGCTAATATGCGACAATGCTTCGGTGAGACGTGTGCGCTCATCTGCAATCACTCCGGTTGTCATCTTGAGCCAGTCGGTGCAGGGCAGTAGAAATATCCCTGCCTTCTGAGCAAGCGAGTTTACCGTCCACGGTTCTTTATAGCGAATGAGTTTTTCAATCACAGATGCGGTTCCCACAGCGTAGCCCAGCCGCAGACCGGGAATGGAAAAGGATTTTGTCATTGACCGCAGCACGATGACGTTAGGTTCCGGCGGACTGGTGATGAAGCTGTGTTCGGAACCCGCGCCGGATAGTGGCAGATAAGCCTCGTCAATAACGAACAGTACGTCAGTGTGTTTTTGCATGAGAGGCCAAACGGCAGTGACATCAAGCAGACGACCATTGGGATTATTGGGGTGTGCGAGAATAACTGCGTCCGCTGTGGCTGCAAGTCTGTCGATTTCGCCGTAGTTAACTGCGAAATCGTTTTCCCAATGCAGGAACAGTCGTTGACACTCACCGCCAGCAATGGTCACGGCATCCTCATAGTCGATGTATGATGGAGCCGCCACGACCGCTTTCCTGATCGCGAAGGCCCGTGGGATCAGATATAGGAGTTCGGTGGAACCGTTGCCCGCGAGTACGTTGCCGGAACATAGCGAATGATGCGCGGTGACAGCGGCTGTGAAAGTTTCGGACTGTACTTCAGGATATCTGCTGATGCCGGAGAGTTCACTTGCAAGGTATTCGATGAATCCCGGCGGGTAATCAAAGGGATTGGTGCTTACACTGAAATCAGTCACTGAAGACGGATCAATGTCGAGAGAATGAATCCTGATAAACGCTGAAAGATTTCCGCCGTGTCCTGTTAGCATAGGTTATCCTTTATTGAGAAGTCACCTGCAAGTCCGCTGAAATGAAGATGCACATACGAGGCTACCGTATTGCGTGTCCTGAAAGCTACAGCCTTGCCGGCTGGCTGGCCAGAATAGAAATTTTCGTATCCCGCCGTACTATCCACGATCCCGGAATAATGGAAACAGTGGCCGCGAACAGATGCATCGGATTTCAAAATCCACCAGTCGGATTTTGGCGTAATTTCAACGTAGCCGAGCGAGCGAAGCCCGGTATTCATTTTTGTCGAAAAATCAAAGCATCCGCACATCGGATATGACGCGCCATCGGCTGTTGTCAGTTCACTGGCGAGATACATGAGTCCTCCGCACTCGGCATAAATCACGGCGCCATCGCGCGACTTCTGCCAAATCTGATTGCGCATGTCCACATTGGCGGAAAGCCGCGTCGCATGCAATTCAGGATAGCCGCCACCAAAATAGTATGCGTCTGCATCGGGAAGCTCCGTATCGTTTATTGGACTGAAATACTTTACTTCCCATTCCATTTGTCGAAGAAGGTCGATATTGTCGTGATAATAAAAACAGAATGCTCTGTCGTACGCGATCGCAACGATTCCCTTTTTTGTCACTTCAATAGATGCGTTCTCGTCATATTGAATTATTGTGGCCGCGCGCTCATAGATCAGATCAAGATTGAAATTATCAAGCGCAATCGCCGCAAGCCGGTCAAGCATGTGATCATCAAGCACGTCTTCACTGCCCATGTGCAGTCCGAGATGCCGCGACGGCATTTCTATTTCACTGCTTTTTGGCAACCAGCCCGCAACTGGCAATCCGCAGTATTTTTCGACTGACTTCTTCAGCATTTCATAATGCCTGACGCTCCCGGCGCCATTGAGGATAACACCTGCGAAGTTTATCCTGCGGTCGAACTCCGTGATGCCATTGATAACAGCCGCGACAGTGCGCGCCATCGAGCCGACATTGACAACGAGCAAAACGGGCACGCCAAGCAGACAGGCAAGCTCGGCAGTGGAACCTTCGGACGATTCCGGCGACTTTCCATCGTGCAGTCCCATGACGCCCTCAATTATAGATAATCCGGCATGTGATGCCCGCTCCGCGAATGTGCGCTTCAGAAATCTTTCCGGCATCATCCATGTGTCGAGATTTATGGAAGGCGCATGGCCCACTACTTCGTGCAGCGACGGGTCTATATAGTCAGGGCCAGCTTTGAATGGCTGTACAGTCAGTCCGCGACGGGTAAAAGCGGCCATGATCGCGAGCGCAACAGTTGTCTTTCCGCAACCGCTGTTACCGCCTGCCACTACTATGGCTCTTGCCGTTTCTACCGCCATCCCATTATCTCCATCACAGATTTGGCGTCTGTGTATTTCTCGAAATGCGCCGCAAGCCTGTCATAGTTTTCATTCTTTACTTCCCAATAATCACGACGCGGGATTGACTCGTCGAATGTCTGCCCGGCGTGCCTTGCTACAGAAGTCAAAAAGCACTTTCTGAATTCGCCACTGTCAAACAGACCGTGCAAATAACTGCCGAACACACCGCCGTCAGGCGTCATGGCGCCTTCATGATTGCCCGCGATATTCATGAATGGATTCACCTTCCTGCCGATTGCGGTTGCTCCCATGTGAATTTCATAGCCGCGCACCTGCTTGCCGAATATGTAGTCGCAGCCGGTTGAAAGGCGCACGGTTTTCACCGGTTCTATTTCAGTTGTCACGTCGAGCAGGCCGAGACCATTGATTTCTGTTATGTCCCCCTCAATGCCATTCGGATCAGTGATTCTATGTCCGAGCATCTGATAGCCGCCGCAAATTCCGGCGATCACGCCACGAAGGTTGCGCGCATAGTCCGCAAGTGCAATCTTCCATCCGGTGCGCTCCAGCCACATCATATCATTTATCACACTTTTGCTGCCCGGAATGATTACCGCGTGGAACCCGTCGAGCCTCGATGGGCTGTCGAGCCAGTTCACCACAACATCGCCATCTTGCGCGAGCGCGTCGAGATCGGTGAAATTGGAAATATGCGGAAGCCGCACGGCGGCTATTTCAATAGAACGATATTTTGACTGTTTTCGGCTTTTATACGTATCGAGCGACAGGCTGTCTTCCAGATCGATGCTGAAGCCTCTATAATACGGCACAACGCCAAGGACAGGTTTGCCCGTCTGTTTTTCGATGAAATCCACTCCGCTGTCGAACAGTGCCGAGTCGCCGCGAAACTTGTTAATGATGAATCCTGCGACAAGGTTTCGCTCTTCTTCTGAAATCAGTTCGAGCGAGCCGATAATCTGAGCGAACACGCCGCCGCGCTCGATATCCGCGACAAGCACCACAGGCGAATTAGCACTCAGCGCCATGTCGAAATTTACAATATCGTTTTCACGCAGATTGACCTCGCAGCATGACCCGGCGCCCTCGATCACAATGGCTTCATACTGCGTCGCGAGCGTGTCATAACTGTCCATTACGCAACTTTTGATTTCACGTTTGTAACGGTAGTATTCGCCAGCCATCATATTGCCATGGACACGGCCCTGCACGATTACCTGCGCACCCTTTTCGCTGCATGGTTTGAGCAGCACCGGATTCATGTGAATAGACGGAAGCAATCCGGCCGCCTCAGCCTGCGCCGCCTGTGCGCGCCCGATCTCTCCGCCTTCGAGCGATACATAAGAATTGTTTGACATGTTCTGCGCTTTAAATGGAGCAACACTAATTCCGTGCTGTTTCAATATCCTGCAATACGCAGTCGCCACCACGCTTTTGCCGACATCGGAACCTGTGCCGAGGAACGCAATGTTTTTAGTTTTTTCCATGTGCAACCACCATTTCAATTATTATTCTGGTCGCACCGAACAGCAGCAGTGCAAGTATCGCCGACACAAGAGTAATGCGCCACGCACGCACGACATCCACGCGAGTGATTTCCGCACCGCTTTCATTCAGCCACGGCTTAACCACGAGTTCTCCATGATAACGATTCGGCCCGCCGAGCCTCACTCCGAGCAATCCGGCCATCGCCGCTTCGGGATGTCCAGCGTTGGGTGACGCGTGTTTCCTGCGATCCGCAAATGCCGCCTTTATGGCTTCCCGTCGGTTTATCCCGCACGTGAAAATTCCAACGGCCAGCAGCAAACACATGGAAACGCGAGCCGGAAGCCAGTTCACCATGTCATCGAATTTTGCCGGAAAGAATCCGAAGTCACTGTATTTTTCATCTTTATAGCCCACCATCGAATCCATCGTGTTGGCCGCTTTGTAAAAAATCGCGAGCGGCGCGCCGCCAGCCATCGCGTACATCATGGGCGCAATTATCCCATCCGAAAAATTTTCCGCGAGAGTTTCGACACAGGCCCGCATGATGGCCTGTTCGTCAAGTGACTCGGTTTCCCGGCCCACTATCATTGAAAGTTCAGAGCGCGCGGATACAATATCGTCCTCATCCAGCCGTTTCATCACACGCCTCACATGAACCCATAAATCCTTCGTAGCAATGCATGAATACACTATGTAAATATCAAAAATGAAAACGATGATTTTAAATGAGGAAAGGAGCATGCCGACACTGATCACAAGCCCCGCAGGGATTAGAAGAACCAACAGCAAAAAAAACAAACCACCCGATTTGCCATTTAGTCCTGCGCGACGCAACAGCCGTTCCACTGGCGCGATGAGATTGCAGCCTATAAGACGAATTGGGTGAAACCTGTACACCGGATCGCCGATTGCAAGATCAATGATGAACGCTGCCGTTACCACGAGCACCGCACTGTGTGTAAAACAATCAGAATTCAATACCTTTTTGTCCCATAACGCCAGACTTATATGGATGTTTAACCTCGTGGATTTCCGACACGAGATCGGCAGCTTCAATAAGTTTCAGAGGCGCATCCCTGCCGGTTACTATCACGTGAAGATGCTCTGGGCGGCACGCCAGCGTGTCATGCACGTCGTCAACATCAATAAAACCATAGTTAATCAGATAGGTTAATTCATCAAGGACAACGAGAAAATATTTCCCGGAAGCGATCACCGACTTCGCAAAATTCCATCCTTCAACTGCGGCATACTTTCCCTTTTCACTGTTTTCAGAATTGAATATGAATCCATTTCCTGTAACATGGAAATCAAGCAGGTCATCATAACGTTTGACTGAATTCAGTTCGCCATATTTCCATGAACCTTTTATGAACTGTATAAAACAGACTCTGTATCCATATCCAAGTGCTCTCAAAGTCTGTCCGAGAGCGGCTGTCGTTTTTCCCTTGCCATTGCCGGTGTTGACGATGAGCAATCCTTTATTCATAAATTCCATTCTCCATTTTGTTTTCATATCCGCGTTTTGTCACCATTTTCCCGTCGATTACAACTGTGTCGTCGTTCCCGATAATCAGAACTGTATTCATGTCGATTTCATACTCCAGCATGTTTTCCAAAGATGTCAGTATAACTTTCTGACCACAGCGCATAACATTAGTAGCTACAGCCACAACCGTTTTGTGCCGTCGGCATTGCATGAATGACATCCCGAGAAATTCAAGCATTTCCCTGCGTTTTCTACCCGCTGGATTGTAAACAACCGTGACCATTCCTGAAACGGCAGCCGTCATGATGCGTTTCCTGACTACATCTTCGGAGGTGAGAAGATCGGACAGGCTCAGCGTGATGAAGTCATTCGTGAGTGGCGCGCCTGCTATGGATGCCGCAGAAACCGCTGCCGTGATGCCAGGCACCACTTCGACATCGAGGTGTTCTCCCTTAAGGTGAAGTCTTTCGTAAACAAGCCCTGCAAGACCATATATCCCCGCATCGCCAGAGCAGACGAGGGCAATATTTGCGCCACGAATCGCTTCGTCAATCGCCATTTCAACACGTTCGGTTTCGTGCGTCATGCCAGTTGTCATGATCTGTTTTCCTTCGATCAAGACGGAAACAAGTTCAATGTATTTCCCATATCCGGCAACCTTGTCACATAATTCAATAACCCGGCGGGCGTGTGCTGACATGCAGTCGATATCACCTGGGCCAATTCCTACAACATACAATTTTCCACCCCCGAAATGTGTTGAAAAAGCAGTCTTTGCGACAGCGAGAGTAACATTTCCGCTGACTTGCTTTTTGACGATTAGTTCTCCACCAGCACCGCATGCCGCGAGCGAAGCCTGCTCGCAAACACCTTTTGCTCCGACATGTTTAAGGGAATACTCCGATGGAGGTGACAATTCGGGATTGTCTACGGAATCCAGCACATCAGCACTGAAACACACGAGACCGGCACCGATGCCCGCTGCATAATTAACTATTCCATCTTCATCCGATTTAATGTCGATAGTCGCAACTGATCTGATGGACGTCAGAGACAGACTGTTGTCACTGAACAGCTGCACAACCGCGCTTTCTATTTCATTTATACTGGTTCCTCTGTTACATCCAACACCGAGGACAAGATTTTTCGGTCTTATTACAAGCGTTGTGCTTCTTGCGCCTTCTGGTATCTTCACGATCTTTTCGGAAAACACGCATGCAGCCTGAAATTCTCCAAGTCTGTAGGGTTCATCATCTGCGATGTGAACAACGCGTGCCTCTTTATTGCCAGTATAATATTCACGATATAGCGCGCGATCACATGCGAGCGCTACTGGCACCTTGCCGAGCATGCACCGGGAAACGTGTTTGATGACATCTTTATTCTCAACAACCGCCCCGAGTTTTGCGGCAAGCGCATCGAAAGCCATTATCCCGGAATTATCAGTAGCGGTTGTAATGACCGGTTTCGCGCCGGTGATTTTTGAAATTTTTATTGCGTATTCGTTTGCATGTCCGATATGACCAGAAACAAGACTGATAACATGTTCGCCATTGTCGTCCATGACAAGCACGGCCGGGTCTTTTGTCTTGTCTATCAATAGCCTGGCAATCGTTCTCACTACTATTCCAGTAGCCATGATGAAAATGTGAAGCTCATATTTCTCAAAAACATCACCTACGACATCTGCGAGCCTCTCATATGGTATGATGTCATTCGGGTGCATGGCAGCAACCTGTGCTGGAGCGAAAATGTCCACATCGTCAAGTCCTGTCGCACAGCGAAACGCAGGCGCAAGTGATTTCACTGTTATTGTCCAGATGGCTGTTTTCACTTATTCACCCTTGCCGACAAGCTTTTGTTCACCGTACAGAACCGACCGTAGATCGCTGCGCCTGACGGCATCGAATGCACTGCCGACAAGGATCAGCGCGTGCTGGCCGATACCGTTTTCCGCAAGCGTTTCTGGAATATGTGCCACGATAGTTCTGAATATTTTCTGGTCCGGCCATCCCACTTTGTACGCAATCGCGACCGGTGTCGATGACGGATGATGAGTGAGAAGCGCATTCCTTACCGACTCGCCACGCGCGGCACTGAGGAAAATCACCATGGATGAATTGTGCGCCGCGAGCGATTCTATGCGTTCGCATTCCGGCACGGGCGTAGCCCCCTCCATTCTCGTGAATATCACCGTCTGGGTGACAAGTGGCACCGTGAACTCTGATTTCAGCACGGCTGCCGCGGCCATGGCGGATGAAACACCGGGGACTATTTCATATTCGATGCCCTCGCATTCGAGCATAACCATCTGCTCATATATAGCCCCGAAAATTGAAGGATCACCGGTGTGAATGCGGGCGACATCTTCTCCACGTGATACAGCTTCGCGGATGAACCCCATGATTTCTTCAAGAGCAAGTGAGGCTGTGTCGATGATTTTATTAGCTTCAATTTTTATGTGTGGAATGAATACTTCGCGCGGCACAAGCGAACCGGCATAAAGGATCAGCCCGGCGCGGCCAATCCTGTCCACCGCCTTAAGCGTGATAAGTTCCGGGTCGCCCGGCCCGGCGCCTATGAAATATACAGTTGCCATTAAGCCTCCCTTTTCGTATGAACTATTATCGTGCTCATGTACCCCGCGGCATAATTAGTCGGCAGATCAGCAAGCGGAGTGATTTTCTGATGTCTCGCAGACGCGTTTTCAACAAGAAATGAACTTTCCAAGAGATCATGCCGTGAAAGCAATTTCATGATTGTGGGGAGACTGGAGTGGATTTTCATCATCACGACGGTCTCGAAACGGGCTATGAAAAACTCGGCATCATCAATGGCGTAAACAGCGGGAATCACGGCGAGCTTATCTTCGGAATACACAATTGCCCTGCCTGTCGAGGCTGCTGCGGCATTGATAGAACTGACACCAGGCACTATTTCAACAGCTATGTCAATGCCGTCGAGAAGACGCGCAAGATTGCAGGCAGTGGAATATATGGTCGGACACCCGATTGTTATCAGTGCTCCTGTCCCGTGCGTTCTAACTTCCCGTACCACCGTTGCAGCGGCTGGTTCTATCTTTTCAGCGATATTTCTGCTGCCCCTGACCATAGGAAAGTTCAGGGCAACTACATGCTTCTTCGACAAATCGACATGGACGGAAATGATTTCTCTCGCGATTGATTCTTCGGTGCCGGCTTTACCGACAGGCACGAACAATACGTCGGATTCACGCACGATATTTATTGCTTTTATGGTGACGAGATCGGGATCGCCGGGGCCGACACCGACAAGGAACAGCTTGGCTCGCGCGCGTTGTTTGCTCATGGTTTCACTATCCGGAAAATACTTATCGGATTGTCCGGTTTCATAACGGAGTAATTCCCAACAGGTAACATTCGCGATAATTGCATCGTCACGCATTCGTATTTAACACGCCGTTTAGTGAAGAACTCCCTTGCCGCATGAAATGATTCGAGCGTGACAGTATTAAGGACAAGCGTTCCGCCAGCTTTCAGTTTTCTGACAGATATTTCCATAATATCGCCAAGGCTATCACCGCCGCCGCCTATAAAAACTCTGTCCGGGGCTGGCATCGCGCGGCATACTTTTGTAGCGTCACCCTCAATCACTTTTAGGTTTTTCACATCGTGCATGGCCGCATTATGGTAGATGTTCGCCACTCTTTCCGCATTCTGCTCAATTGATATTACAATCATTCCCGGATTCATGAGTGCTGCTTCGATCCCGACAGCCCCTGAACCAGCCCCGACGTCCCACATGTTTGAAGCGGTACTCAAATCAAGTTTTGACAGAGTCACCGCCCGTACTTCGGAGCGAGTGATCATGTGGGCATCGCACATGAATTCACCGTCAGAACGACCGAAACGCACAGCAGCAGTTTCTTGTATGGATGTGGGATTGCAGACAACGATCAAGTTGGGTTCCGCGAATTTACGTTTTCTGGCAAGCTGTCCGATAGTGCCTCTCAAAATACTCTCGTCACTGGAGCATATCCGCTGACACACCGCGCCATCCCATTCTGAAGAAGACGGCACAACCTCGACGAGTTCCCTCAATAGAGCTACCGTGTTACCACCACCGGTCAGCACCACACTATTACGATGAAACAGTACTTTTCGCAGATCATCACGGTCTCTTCCGTGTCGGCTTATCACATTCGTTTCAGCCATGTCGAGCCCCAGCAACGTTAGCCCTGCCTGAACGGATGACACACCAGGATGTATCTTTACGTTCCCGGTTCCGAATCTTCGGATTATCGAATTGCCTATGCCGTGCATCAGCGGATCGCCGGTTGCGAGCACTGTCACGCTGTGTCCACTCTCCCGATGTTTTTCGATTCTGTCGAACAAACTCGCCGTATCACCAGTGACAACAAGCAGTTCTCCCCCGAAATCAGGAAATAGCGAAAGGAGGTTCTTTCCGCCGGCGAGCACATCGGATTGTGACACGAGTGTTAAACGGCGAGCAAAAATGACCCATGGCGGCGTCGAAAATTGACCCACCC
>CAZQSL010000005.1:0-63456 GCA_964595945.1 uncultured bacterium | reverse complement strand
CCGCCTACGCGCCCTTTACGCCCAGTAATTCCGGACAACGCTCGCCACCTACGTATTACCGCGGCTGCTGGCACGTAGTTAGCCGTGGCTTCCTCCGGAGGTACCGTCATTTCTTTCGTCCCTCCAGACAGAGCTTTACAACCCGAAGGCCTTCTTCGCTCACGCGGCGTCGCTGCATCAGGCTTTCGCCCATTGTGCAAGATTCCCCACTGCTGCCTCCCGTAGGAGTCTGGGCCGTGTCTCAGTCCCAATCTGGCTGGTCGGTCTCTCAACCCAGCTACCCATCATTGCCTTGGTAGGCCGTTACCCCACCAACAAGCTAACAGGCCGCGGGCCCATCTCTTGCCGTATGCGCTTTCCCGTCCCCTCCATGCGAAAGGTACGGAGTATCCGGTATTATCCTCGGTTTCCCGAGGCTATCCCAGAGCAAGAGGCAGGTTGCCCACGTGTTACTCAGCCGTTCGCCACTTTATTCACACCCGAAGGTGCTTTAACCGTTCGACTTGCATGTGTTAGGCGCGCCGCCAGCGTTCATCCTGAGCCAGGATCAAACTCTCCGACGAAAAATATCTTTATTAGATAAGAATCACTTTGACAGGGTATGAGCGTTCAATCGGAACTTTCGTTCCTCCGCTCAATACTCTAAAACTTTTTGTTAAAAGTTGAGCCCTCACTATTCAATTTTCAAGTTTCTCCGGCTTTCGGATTCACCTTTGTGCTTCCGAGCCACAAGCGCATATTTTACTATGTCGTGTTATCTTTTGTCAACCACTCCGCGAAAGTTTTCTTTTTCCGTTCAGCTTCGTTTCTCAGAGCGTTTTATATTATAGCGTGCCTGAGTTTATTTGCAAGCTTTTCGGAAAGCTTTTTTTTTCGGGGATTCCGTGACGGCTTGTTTTGTCAGCCGCTCGGTGTCTATGGTTTCAAGTTTCTCAGTGCCCTTTGTTTCTGTCAGGCGAAGAGTATTGTAGTGGGTGTGAGGGATTATTGCAATAGGCTGGTAAAAGTTTTCCTGATTACCCCTGAAACTCAGAGTTGCGGGATTCTTCGCTGTTATTGTCCCGGGTATGATCGTGTTTTTGTAATCTCGCCATTCATTACTCGTCTGTTTTTCAGGGATAGTCAGGAATGGTTTTCTATTGTTGTTTTTGGGTGGGTGTGTTCTGTGGTTTGTGCCTCTGTGTTGTGCGGTTGATGAATGGTTTCCTTTCTTTTTTGGATGCGGTAACAGAAATAATGGGGGGGGGGATGGGCCTTGCAATCTTTCCGTTAATCACAGAGCCCCCTTGTGGAGGGGGCTCTTGAGGAAGGGTTAGCGCTATGGTCAGTCTTCGAGGTGTGGCAGGTTGGCAGGGGGTTCGATTTCCTGCCAGTTGATGGGAGTGCCGCTGAGCTGCTTGTAGTACTGGCGTTTTACGGCTTCGTTTCTGACTGATGTGTCCTGGTCGAGTCTGATGTGAGTGCCTGCCATTGCGCCGACCGCTCCGGCGAAGAGGTGGCCGCGGATATTGTATTCGTTGGTGTTGCCTGGTGTGAGCAGGTCGGTGACGGCAGTGAGCCAGCATGGGGCAGTCATGATATTGCCCGTGAGGAGGGGTTCGCACGCAGAGGCGAGGGTTTTGTCGAGGCTTCCTTCGGGCTGGTCTACTGATAATGTGCTGCGCCCGAAGGCGGTAAATTTGTTGGTCGCTCCTGCTGCGTAGCCGCCGGAGTAGAAGATTCCGTTTGCGGCGCAGTCTTCGTCGAGACCTCCGCCTGAGAATACAGTGGTCGAGCATCCGTTTGTCAGTCCGAGCATGCCGTAGTGGGAGATGATGTCGCTCCAGATGCTGACGGCTCCGCGGGCTATGACGTATCCGGTGTCGTTTTCATCGGTTTCGGGGTTGTATGTAAGGAGGTCGGCTCTCTTGTGTTTGTCGAGATATATATTGCCGTGCAGGAACGTATTGCCGCTGGTGGTGCCGCCTGCGACTATGGCGCCTCCGTTGTATATTCGTATCGGGTCGACCGAGGATTCGAGCTTCAGCCATGGTATCAGTAACCCTATGATGGTGTTGGCGATGAATGATGTCGCGTCCCACCCGGGGGTCATGAGGCGGAAGTCGCCGTGTGTGTACAGAGTGCCTGGGTTGATGATGCCGCTTGAGTACGATGGGCCTATGCCGTCGATGTCGAGGTATGTCTCGAAATCGAGAAGTTCGCTGTTGGTCAGGTTGATCTCTGGCCACCAGGGGACCATGGCGCTTATGATGGGGCCGGCGATGGCGAATATGATGTCGCAGAGATTGATGCTCAGATCGCCGAATATGGGGATGGATATCGTCATGGTGGTGATGGGACCGAGGAGCCAGCAGAGGAGGTCCTGGAGGTTGATGGTGATGTCGTAGGCGCTGGACTCATCCTTTATTATGTGTCCATCGGCATAGATTGTACCGCCGTCTATGTGTATGTAGTCCGCCATGTGCAGGCGTCCGTTGACGAGCATTTCGCCCGTGACTATAGCTGCGCCCGTATGCCAGTGCGGCAGTCCGAATGAAAATCCCGGTATTTCGATTACGCATGATCCACCGAATGACAGCAGGCAGAGGTTGGGAATGACAATGCAGTACACCCCCAGTCCGCCGTCGCCGTCGCCGCAGGTGTGCCACGGGGCTCGCTGTCCGATGCCGATGATGCCGTCGATGAAGACGAAGTCGCGGAATTCGTGTTTTCCCATGAATACGAATTCGGGTCTGTTTTCCTCCTTGCCGACGCAGCAGGACATAAATCCGGCGATGGAGAGATCGCCGATGACGCACGTGAGGCAGCCGAGGCCGAGGTTGGGATTAAGCATGAACGATACTTTGGGCCGGAGCGATCTGTCCCTCGGGCCAGTGCCGCCATTGATGACCGGGGGTTCCGTGCCTTCGACCCATGTGTAGGGATACTCTTCCCAGTGGTCGAAGAGATCGAATACATGGGCTGTTGATGCGCCCCACTGCTGCGCGTCCGAATTGTAGCGCTGGAAGTTGTGAATTTTATCAACGCCGGTGTTGTAGCGTTTGGTCATCGACATGAACGCCGGAAACGCTGCGTCGCGGTCCTGGTCGGTGGTGCCGAGATTGAGAGTGTAGTGGTCGACGCCGTCGCTGCTGCCGCAGTCTTTGGCAGTGGAGGTCACGGGATGGGTGAATTCGCATCGTTTGAGAGGATAGACGTTTGTCGTGTTGTACTCGGCGAGAGCCTGGGTGTAAAGGTCCGCCATCTGGTCTTCCCATTTGTCCCAGTTGACGGCGGGAAGATCGAGTCGGAACGGGATATGGACGTAAGTTATTTTGTGAGTTATCGAAAATCCCGCGACAGTTGGCTGCCAGTCGGGATTGGCCGGGTCTTCGGGATAGCTGACGCTGACGAGGTCAGGCGCGTCGAAAAGCGCGCCGACCGTGCCGCCGAGGAGATTGAGGAATGAATACCATTTGCCGTCGTTTCTGAGTCCATTAATGTGGAGCGGGCCGTTGATGTTGGAGACGCCCCAGAAATCGGTGTTGACATACTGGTCGATAACGCCGGTGAAGAGGGCGGGCGGCTGCATGTCGATCTTGACGGCGCGGCGCACCACCTGGCTGCCGTTTTGCACTTCGCCTACCGACACGACCGTGAGCCGTGTCACGTATCTGTCACATGGCTGTCCGCTCTGTGCGTCGGTGCAGGCGTTGTCATAGCCGACCATAGATGCTTCTATGCCTGAAAAGTCATCGTTGCACAGGGTGAAGAAACCCGTCGTGTAGCGTGCGCCAGTGCCGGCCGAGGCGCTGGTGAGCGGCAGTTCGATATCGGTGCCGTCTTCGGTGCGGTCATAGACGTCTTTCCATCCGATGTGGGCGCCATCGGGAGATGCCGGCCACCAGAAAAGCGGGGAGTAGCAGTCTCTGTTGGAAACGTCGTTGGCGTCCGTGCAGCCGCCGCCTTCCTCTGATGTCGAGCAATCCGGATTGGTGGAGCCGTCATGGCAGTGAAAGTCGGGCCCCCACTGGATCGAGTTTTCGTACAGCCTTTCGTTGTATGGCCAGCAGGGCAGATATTCCGCGCGGCTCTGCGCGTCGGTTGATAGCTGATAGATGCCGCAGGCCATTTTGTCCGTGCCGGGGGCGCCGGCTTCGTCCATGTCGGTGGACGGATTGCCGGCCGGGGCACCATCGGCGTTCATGCCTGCGCTGGCGCCGGTGAGCAGTACGACTTTTTCGTCGCTCGATGTCTTGAGGGCGGTGTTGACACTACCGACTGTAGAATATGTATCGGTATCTTTTTCGTCGATTTCAGGGTCTTTGTAAAAGAAGGGGAAACATGTCTGGGCGGGTTTTTTGGAGCGCTGGTACAGGACGTCCTGAATCCCCGATTCGGCCGCATAAAGGGCCTGCTGCGCGAGCCAGTCCGATGTGACCGACCGGGCTTCGCTCGACACCATCATGCTGAACGAGGCTCCTATCATCGACATAATGGCGAGTGTCATTATCGAAAGGACAATGATCGAGCCGCCTTCCCTGCGGTCATTCATCATTTGTTTCAGTTTGTTGAACATGCCAGCACCCCGAATGATTTCGTTTCTTGTTGGCTTATTGACTGACTGGCGCGGGACACCATGTGCCGCCTGCCATTCCGTATGTCGCGTCGCAGCAGTCGACTATTCCGTCTTTGTCTTCGTCGATAAAGAGTGACATGGAATAGGGATTGCGGAGCTTGACTGCCGTCGAATACCTCGATGTCAGTTTTTCGTAGCGGTCGGGCGCCATCGAGTTTCCGGTTTTTGGCGTGATTCTCGCGTATTCCACATTGATTTTCACGATCCAGACACACATGGCCGTGTGAGAGTAGATTGGCGGAGTATCGTCGATCGTCGCATTGTCGATGGAGTTGAAGCAGTCGAAGGTGCCGGCCGATGCCCCCGGCTGGCAGAACTGCACTTCAAATTTGCGGATATCCGTATAGTTGTCGGTGAGTTTGTACATGCCCTGTGTCAGGCTGTCGCATGATGTCCCGGCCCCGGGGGTTGTCCCGGTTTCGATGTAGCCGGGGACATAATTGGCGGCAAAAGGGTTATTTGCGTCCGAAGGAGGCACAAATCTGTAACAGGCGAGATCGTATGCCGTGTCCGCATTGCCTGGAGCGTAGGCATCCATGTTCTGCATGTATCGCACAAAGTGGAAATAAATAGAGGTCGAGCCATCGCTGATATGGCGGAAATCATCCGACCCCGCCGACCTGAAGTCGTCGGCTATCTGGGAGACTATCTGTTCGACTCTGCTCTGGGCGAAATTTTCTCTTGAGACATCGGTGACTATTTTGGCCGTGTTGGTGAGCAAGTGCGAAATCGCTATCGTGATTATCACTATGAGCCACAACACAACCATGAGCTCTACGAGCGAATATCCGGCCTGTGAGCGGACATATCTTTTATTGTTTATACCATCCATCGCGGTCTCCCGATACGGAGCGATTAGAAATAGCACATTTTGGGTGTGTCCGGGTTGTCCGAACCTATCCCACATACCGACACGCCTATCCCGGCCGTGTCGACACACGGATATGCCTTTCCTTCGTACAATTGTTTCATAAAGTCAATTTTGTGCGGTTTGTCCACACTCCGAGCAAGGTGCAAACCGTTGTATTCGATCCGCACTTTTATTGTATATTTGCACGTATGATAATCGTTGGCGCCGCCGGTAGTGTCTTCTTCGGTATAGGCATTGCATCCGGGGCATATACTATATTTCATATTCACCCGTTTGCCGACTACGCTGGCCGGATTTGACATTTCCATACATGCCGTCGGGATATTGTCCAGCTCCGAGCCGTATACGAACTGCTTGAGTTGCAGGATGCCGCCGGTGCTGAAGTCGCCCACGATGGGAGTCCCCGGCGATGCCGCA
Organism: uncultured bacterium; assembly: GCA_964595945.1. Classification (GTDB taxonomy): domain Bacteria; phylum UBP15; class UBA6099; order UBA6099; family JAJRTR01; genus CAZQSL01. The sequence goes on along the minus strand of CAZQSL010000005.1, from coordinate 57,550 downwards.
TACACCACATCCGGCGGCAGTGTAGACAGATATTCCATGATCGCCCTGCCGCAATCGTTCGCGGTTCGCTTGACCCGCAGTTCCTTCAGTTGCGCCATGGCCGTGTTCAGCGACATCGCTATCCCTATCATCACGGACACAAGGATAGTCATGGCTATCATCACTTCGACAAAAGTGAACCCCTTTTCGCCATCTCCCCGACGGATCGAAATCAGGTTCTTCGGTTTTTCACTCAATTTAAAAATGTTCATTTCTGAACACCTTCCAATTTCAATCTGCCTACTGACTATTTACCGCTTTACGTCAGACTCCAACCATAATATGTCAATATAACCATAATCTGCCCATCCATCTTCCATACCAGTCGATCAACTGCTGCCCCCCGACGAGAGCCACCACCGCGCCAGCCACCATCATGGGACCGAACGGCACATTTTCTCTCATCCCCCTTCCCCTCAGGAGCAGCAGCGGTATCGCAACAAGAGCTCCGATCAGAAAAGCGAGGAACATCCCCGCCAGAAAAAGGTCCCTCCCCAGAAAAACCCCGAGCATCGCGGCAAATTTGACATCTCCGAATCCCATCGCCTCTCTGCCCGCCACCAGTGTGCCTCCCACTTTTATGGCGAGAAACACTCCGAACCCTATCCCTGCCGTGACCAGCGCGTCTTTCCAGTCCGGCACGCCTTCCAGCCCCGGCATCACCGTACCCGCCGCCGATATCACCATCCCCGTCACCGCAAGCGGCAGGATCACCACATCCGGTATTATCATGTGATCCATATCGACCAGAAAAACTATGATCAGTCCTGAAAACAGAAGCGCTTTTTGCAGAAAAACCAAAAATGTTCCGTCAGCGCTGACTGACGCATAGTAAAATGCGATTCCGGTCACGATCTCCACCGCCGGGTATCTTCCCGATATCTTCGCGGCGCATGCCCTGCATCTTCGCTTCTGATACAGCCAGCTCGCCAGTGGGATAAGCTCCATTGCGCTGAGCCTGCTGCCGCAGGCCGGACAGTGCGACCCGGGCCAAGCTATCGATTCTCCCCGGGGCAGCCTCCACACGCATACATTGAGGAAACTCCCTACAAACAGCCCGATAAACCCGAAATAAAGAGGCGGATAAGTATCAAATTGTGGAAGTATTTCTGCCTCCTCCGGAAATCGGTTTCCGTATTCTTCCCACTCATCGCAGACGCGATGGGGTTAATGGCCCGGCATTTACTTACAAGTCTTCTGTTTAGATTATCTCACGTTACCAATGATATGACAAGATAAATGTTTTTCACATAATTCCGTATCGCCACAGCGGGTTTTACCCTGTCGCACACTTATACAATTCTCCGCGGCAGGCACCTCAGCCGGCTAATGGCCAGCATCACGAAAAACGGAGCGCTTAATTACCGGCAAGCCATTTTCAGGTGAAAAACAAACCCGCACGGGACCCCATACCGCCCCCGCCCTACCCCGCCCGGTGCTGCTGCGCACTGGCGGGAATGTTCAAGGCGACATGGACAACCCATGTCAGCTATGTCTGTCTACTGGCAGCTATGCGCCTGCTGATACAGAGCATGCAAACCCGGCGAGGTCTCATTTTCTATTGACCGCGTATACCTTGACCGGAGCATTTCTGCCCTTGACAGTGATCGAGCCACCCTCTTCGAAACAGTACTTGTCACTGACCGCCTCATACGTGGTGTCACTGATGACGATGCTTGCCTTGAGGTCTTTCGAAGCCGACTCGAGTCTCGACGCGAGATTGACCGTGTCACCGATCGCCGTGTATTCCATGCGTTCGGACGAGCCGATGTTGCCCACGATTGCAGGCCCGGTATGGATGCCGATGCCGACGCGAAAGTCGATGGATTTTTCGATCCCCCACTTGTCTCGCAGCTTGATGACGGCCTCCTGCATCTCAAACGCTGCCTGTACGGCATGGAGTTCCTGCTGCGGATCGTCGATCGGAGCGCCGAAGATGCAGAGTATGCCATCGCCGATAAATTTATCGAGCATGCCCTGGTGGCGGAATATTATGTCGATCATGCGCTCGAAATACTCATTGAGCAGCGCCACGACCTCTTCGGGTTCGCGCGACTCGGAAAGTGTCGTAAAATTCCTTATGTCAGAAAACAGGACAGTTATCTTGCAGCGGCTGCCCGTGATGGTGGGGAGCGCACCGGACGAAAGGATGCTGTTGGCCACTTCCGCGGAGACATAGTTGGCAAGCGATGTCTTGAGCAGTTCGCGTTCCTTGAGCCCGCGAGTCATTTCATTGATCGCATCGGCGACCTGCCCGAATTCGTCCTTTGTGTGGATATCCACGTTGACCCCGAATTCCCCCCTGCCTATCCTCACGACCGCATCCTTGATCTTTTCGAGCGGATCGGACACGCGGTTGGCCATGCGGATAGCCACGATGAGCGCGATCAGCACGCTCAGCGCAAGGCACCCGAGACCGGTGTACAGGACCGCATCGAGTTTCTTCTGCACATCGGACGCCCTCACGTCAACCCCAAGCAGCGCGACTGGCCTTCCTTGCGCGTCCCTCAGGGGATAGTACGCAGTCAGCCACACGCCCCACTTGTCCACATCGTACTTGTCCGACACGTATGGCTTGTCTATTTTTACCTTCGGGTTGCTATTGGAGAACACGTCGCCAAGTTTCGATTGATCGCCGGTGTTTTCCTCTTCGGCATCGACGGCAAACACGAATTTTTCCTTCTTGCCCACATCACTGCCCGGCACAAGTGTGTAGATAAACCTCACATAGACATCGTCGCGCCTGTTAGCGTTTCGTATCTTTCCCAATTGCGCATAGATTTTTTCGTACTCTTCCGATTCCTGCCCGTTTTTCACTGCCTCGACGTGCAGGCCGGCATCCAGATTCACTGCCGCAGCCGCCGCGATCGACATTACCTGACTCTGTATCATAGCGAACATCGAATTTTTCATGAACAAATACATTATCAGCATCAGCAGCCCATTCGTCAGTACCGCAAGACCGATAAACAATAGTCGTAATCTTTTGCGAAATTTCATGCCGCCCCCATAGATGCTATGATATTTGTGCCGATTCGCTTTTTACTGTGGTTCCTAATTGATTTTACCCCGAAAGTGTGGTTTCAATCAACAAATAATTGGAATGACAGTATTATTGGGCGCATCTCGTCAAGTGATGAGCCATCTGCCCGTCATCGCTCTGTTTGACATGCGTCGCATCTCACAGACGCGAAAAAGGCGGGGGCTGGGCCCCCGCCTGTGTTTGTTTCTGAAAAGAGTGACACTCGAAATATCAGCTCGCCGCTGCCTTCGCGGGCTCCTTGGGTTCCTTGACCTTCGGCGGCTCATTGGCTGCGGTAGCAGCCGTGAGCAGGATGACGCCGACCGTGATGACCAGCGCGCCCAGATACTGCATGGGCTGGAGTTGGGTCCTGAAAACAAAATATTCGAAAATCATCGGTGAAATGATCATTATCGCGTTGAGCGTCGGCACAACCATGATGCCCGAGCCATAGAAGAACGCAATATTGGTCATTACAAAAGTCACATTGCCGAGCATATAGCCGATGTAGGGATAAGCCGTTTTAAACGAAGCGCCAAAACTGCCGGCGACGAGCGGGCCGACATGATAGAAAATATTCATCAGGCCGATGGAAACACCACCGATGGCCGCGTAGATAAACGCCTGGGCAAATTTCGCTTTGGTCGAAATCAGACCGATTACCGTGCAGGCAACGCCAGTTATGCCGCAGCACCAGTACAGGGCGGTCATGTTGAGGATTTCCTCGCCTTCTGCGGCCTTGTTGAATGTCGACACAATAACAGTGCCGATGATGATCATGAGCACCGCGCCCCATTCTCGGACGCCGACACGCTCCTTGAGCACTATCATCGAGAAAAACGCGAGCCCGACCAGCCCAACTCCGTTGGCCGACGACACGAGCGATGCCTTGTCCGTCATATCCTGTGCCTTCATGATCAGGATGCCGGCGACGAATGTCATCATCATGCCGCCACACCAGACGAGAAAATCGTGCCTGTTCTCTGGACTCAGCACCAGCTTGCCCTTCTTCAGCACTTCGACCTTCATCTTCATCACTGCTTTTCCGATATTCAGCGTCAGAGACGCAAACGCCGCAAACGCGAGCACGATCATTATCGGGGTCTGTGCACCGCCACTTTCCATATACAAATATCTCCTTTTGCCAAGTCACTGTCACGGTAAAAATACGCATGATCAGTACCACCGTGATCAAGCTTTTGACAATAATACCAGAAATCGCCGCCGCGCAGAACAGAAAGAGAAAAAAATGCCGCTCCGATGACCTGCGCCATTGCCTGCTGTAAATTTTTCGATAAAATAACCTGACAGTCCCGTCCCGCTGGCGGAGGAAACAACTCAATGGACGAAATGACCAGATGTTTCATAGCAGTGGAATTGCCGCACGACATCCACGAACACATCGAAGCACTTCAGCGGCAGCACGCTCCCCAACTGCCCTCCGCGCGATGGACCACTCCACACAACTGCCACATCACTCTCAGGTTTCTCGGTGAAATCCGCCCCCGCGGCATCGAAGCAGCCACTGCCGCCATGCGCGCCGCCGCACGATCCGCTACCCCTTTCACGACTACCATCAGCGGCCTCGGCGCATTCCCCTCGCCCGAAAAAGCAAGCATCCTGTGGGCAGGCATCACCGATGGCAGCGACCGGCTCGCCGGCATGGCCGCAATGATCGAAAGATCGCTTGTCTCCGCCGGTTTCGCGCCCGAAAAGAAAGCATTCAGCCCTCACGTCACCATCGCCCGCTTCCGCGAGCCCCGCCGCACCTGCCTCACAAGCAGCTACGAAGACGCTTCCTTCACCACTGACAGCATCGTGCTGTTTTCAAGCAATCTGCGGCCCTCCGGCCCGCGGTACTCTGAAATTTTCCGCGTGCGATTCGGCGATATCAGCCCCTGACTGTATCCGTCCGTTACAATAAAAGGGTGAAATATCGCACCCGAACCACCTTGTCAAACGATACGGCACTGGCGCAGCGGCATCTTGCCTATCTTCCGATTTTCAATCTGATTTTTTCCGGTTTTTTGCCGCCCTTGAGCGCCGACAGCATTCCCCTGACGGTCTGTGTGACAAATGCCTTGACGAAGGGGTTAAGCTCGACTGCATGACCATCGACCCATACATTCGCATCGCTGCGAGATGCTGCCCTGATGATTTTTTCGTCGATGAAATCCGCTATTGTCTCGGCGTCATCACGGTCAAACACTTTCAGGCCATCATCACCGGTGTCAATTTGAGTGCCAGCCGGAATCGCGATTGCCATGAGTCCTTCTGGATTGCAGCCGCAACGCTCGCCACCGGGACTCAGCACTTCGATTTTCGGCATGGGTTCGCTTTTGAATCCCTCGGCGATAACGATGTCGGCATCGCATAACCACTGTTCGGCGAGATGGGCGACAGTCGCGGCGCCAGATGATGGTCTGAATACGGCATAGCCCCTGTCTGTCACAAGTACGGCTGCATCGGCGCCCGCCGCCGCTGCCCTCGCAGTATCCTTTCCGGGTGTGTCGAGCGGCACGTCATGCGATGTATGTTTGATTACCGTCACTTTGAGGCCACGGGTTTTCAGTTGGCGAACGATTTTTTCGATCAGCGTCGTTTTTCCGCTTGCGGGTTTTCCGACTATGCAGATTACGGGAACCATTGGAGCACCTCGTTTGATAGTTTCAGACTGATCTGCCAGCAAAATGGGCTACAGGAGTATCAAAGGCATTTCTTAATTGATCGAACGCGTCACGATAACACATCAGGCATATCATTGCCGGTGCAGGACTGAGCGTCTGGCGGCGGAGGGATGAGCAGGATACCTGTATTCTGGGCTTCGAGGAGGAGGTCGCGGATGGCATCCGGGTCGGTGAGTGTGTTGAGTCTGCCTCTGAGAGCTGATGCGCCGGGCAGGCCTTTGACATATCTTGCGATAACGCCGCGCATTTCGCGTACGCCGCGGTTTTCGCCGATGGCGTCGATGTGGCGGTCGAAGTGGTCGCGTGCGATGGCCATGCGTGCGTGGATGGAGGGACCGGGGATGGTTATGTTGTGCTCGATATGTTTTTCGATGATCTCGATGAGCCAGGGCGCGGCGGCTGCGGCGCGGCCGATCATGAGTGCGTCGCATCCGGTTTGGGCAAGGCAGCGCGAGGCTGATGCACTGTCGGTGATATCGCCGGAGGCAATGACGGGAATGGATACGGCGTCTTTGACGGCAGCGGCGTGGCTCATGTCGGCGAGGCCGGAGTAGCCTTGCACGCGCGTCCTCGGGTGAATTGCTATCGCAGCGGCTCCGGCGTCTTCGACGCGTCTGGCGAGGTCTACGCACGAGATGTTGGACGAGTCCCATCCCGAGCGCATTTTGACCGTAACTGGCAGGTCGATTGCGGATTTTATGGCCTTGACGATAGCGACTGCGCGTTCGGGGTTACGCATCATGCCGGCGCCTGATTCGTTTTTTATGACTTTGGGGACCGGGCAGCCCATGTTGATGTCGATGGCAGTAAATTTGCCCGAGGCTTCGAGCATGCGGGCGGCTTGGGCCATGACTTCGGGGACAGAGCCGAATAGCTGACCGATGAGGGCCGCTCCGGCGGGATAGTCGGTGGCGAGTTCGAGCGAGCGGCGGTTGCGGGCGACTATGCCGTGGCTTGCGAGCAGTCCGGTATAGATGCAGCGGCAGCCGCAGGCGATGAGGATTTCGCAGAATGATTTTGAGTTGACGCCGGCCATGGGCGCCATGATGACGCGTGTGCCGAAGATGTCAGTCATGTGTGTCCGTACATGGAAACGCCGGCGGAAAATGATGTGGTGTCCCGCCGGCGCGTCGAGTTTTCGTTGTGTCAGTTCTTCGTAGTGAACGAGATGGGAGTCGGGATTTCGTTGATGTTTGGAGTGAAAGCGAGAGGAGTGGCGTCGGCTGATACGAGATTGGTGGGTACCGTGTAGTCTTGCAGCGTGTATGTGGTGGCTCGCTCAAGGGTGAAGAGGTGTTCGTTAGTGAGTTCCGCGTTGCTTTTCAGGTTATAGCAGAGAGTGTCGTTGGCATAGACGGTGGTTTTCCAGAGGAAAGCGCCGTAGTCGTCATAGTTGGAGCTGTTGATGGTCAGGGATGCGCCGGTAGAAGGTTTGGTAATGACGATATTGATGGGTGATGGAGGATTGTCCGGGGACATGGATTTGGAAAAAACGATGCAAAAGGATGGAGCGTTGTAATTAACGTCTGTCGCGTCGTTTTCGGGGAGAAAGCGGACGTAACGCGGCGCGGATGTGGCAGTGGGCCTGGTATCGGCAAGTGCGTTGGTGACGATGTCGATGACCGGATATGCTTCGCGCATGGCCTGGAAAAGCATGGCGAGCGAAGAGTCGCTGGAAAATGAGCTTATGGTCGTGGCGGGTGCGGCGAGGACGGCTGACAGGGTGTTGTCGAGCACTTTATCCTTGAGGGTGACAACATTGTCGGCTGGTATTTGTGATGCGCCGGTCAGGATGGTGTCGGATTCGAGGAAAGCGGACATGGCTTCGACGGCAAGGGTAGAAGCGATGTCCATGTCACCGCTGCTGACGGTCGTGGCGGTCTGGGCTTTTGTGATAGTGACGGTATTCCACAGTCTGATTGAGCCGCTGGCGGCGACGATTATGAGGTTTTGGCCTTCCGGGACATTAGGCAGTGAAAATGCGCCGGAGGAGTCGGCAGTGGCCGTATTGAGGCCGAGAGATGTAATGGCGCCGTTGCGATCCATCGTCGCCAGATGGATGGCGGCACCGGCGAGTGGGGCGCTGTGGATATAGCTCGTGTCGACGGTCGCGCCGGCTGATCTTGGGAGAGCCGATGTCATCACATAGGCATTGCCCGTGACAGTCGCGCCGACCGAGCCGCACGCGAGCGGATTTCTCAGGCAAGTGTCGTCGCTCGATCCGCCGCATCCGCCTGCGAGCAGCGCCGCCATGACCATGACTGCCGCCAGGGCTGTCATCCGCGATCCTGCTTTTGTCATTTTGTGGTGCATGTCCGGACCTCCGGGTCTGATGTTGTCGATAATCATACGTTTTTGGTGGCGGAGCCCGCGCCGAGCGCCATCCCGGTCACCAGTCTGACAAATTCCATTATATACGGTGCAAAGATGGAATTGGCAGCAAATGTTTTATTTAGTGCGCCCGCGCCGGCTGTCGCGATGTAGAGCACGCATCCGGCGACGAGCAGCCCCTGCAGCGCGCCGACGAGAAAACCGCCGATACGGTTCACTGCGCCGAGGCCGGCTTTATTGACTATCATCGACATGGTTCGTGACACAATAGACGCTCCAATGCCTACGCCCATGCACACTATCGTAAAGCCTATCGCGTTGGCGACCATGTCTATTTTTACGAACGATTTGAACATCGAGCCCACTGTTTCGCCAAACAGACGGCCAAGTATTATGCCGCCCACAATGCCGGCGAGCGAACCGATTTCCCTGAAAAGCCCGCGCATTGCGCTCCGCAGCCCGAGCAGCACTATGAGCATCACTACGAATGAGTCGAATCCATCCATGCCAATATCCCATCTGCGGGCATGACGCGCCCGCCGTGTATCATTTTGTCCCGTCGCCGCGAGACATGCAAGCGGACTCCGCCTCAGCGGTGAGTATTTTCACGATATCCGCTACGGGGATACCCGCGCGCCTCGCGAGGCGCGCGCAGTCGTCGAATTCCGGCGATACGCGGAGTACCTTGCCTTCCCATTCGGCGATTTTAACACGCAGCGGGCCAAGTGTCGTTTCGATCACTTCGATCTTTCGTTCCGCGCAATACCTCGCGCATTCGTTGACGCGCACACCGAGCGTCGGTGTTTCCTTCATCAGCATATCTACTGCAACCGGGAGAAACGCCGCGTCGCACATCACGCTGAAAGTGATCCCCGGCCTGTTTTTCTTCATCTGTACCGGCTGGATGAATACATCGAGCGCGCCGCCCCTGAAGAGGCGTTCCATCAGATAGCCGCACACGCGCGGGTCCATGTCGTCGATGTTTGCGGATGCGATGTACACGCTGTCCGGGAGATCGTTGGAGGCTTTTGCTCCGTCGGTGCCGGAAAAGAGCCTCAGTACATTGGCATGGGCGCACTCCCGTCCGCCCGCGCCATATCCGATCGTGACGATATTCATCCCGGGCATGGGGCCGAAGGAACAAGCTGTCTCGGTCACTATCAGAGCGCCTGTAGGAGTCGTCATCTCGCCGTCGAACTGCGCATAGACGGGACAGCCGGCGAGCAACGCGGCCGTAGCAGGAGCAGGCACGGGCATGATCCCGTGCGCGCATTCGACTGTGCCGGTGCCGACATTCACGGGCGCGCAGATGACCTTGTCAAATCCCATGATATCGAGCGCGATGAACGCGCCGGCTACATCGACGATCGTGTCTATGCCGCTGAGTTCATGGAAATGCACCTCATCGACGGGTTTGCCGTGTATGGCCGCCTCGACTGTGGCGATGCGGGTGAGGGCTTTTGCGGTTTTTGATTTAGCGGAAGGTGAAATGCCGTCGAGCATTGCGAGCATGTCGGCGAGGCGGCGCCCATGCCGGGGGGCGTGTTCGTGATCATGATTGTGTCGATGCTCATGCCCGTGAGTATGGGCATGGTGGCCGTGGGGATGATGGACAGGTTCGGTGACGGTGAAAGTCTTGGCGGAAATGCCTTTTCGGACGACGGAATCTACATGGAAATCGACCCCGTCAGGCAGCCTGAGCCTGCCGATTTCAGATTTCCACTGATCGAAAGGAAGCCCGAGGTCGAACATGGCAGCGAGGAACATATCGCCACTGATGCCTGAGAAGCAGTCGATGTATAAAATATTAGTCATTATTGTTACCTGCCGGAGAATATACCGGCATCTATCCGACCTTGACCCTGACAATGTGTCCCGGCATGGGATCGCCCGAACTGAGCATTTCGCGCAGTTTACCGAATACCGCCGTCTGTTCGCAGAAGTCGATCGGATATATCGTATAGGCGGCGGACATTGTAGCCACCGCTTCGGGATATTCGTTTTTCAGAGATTCGTTCATTTCGCTGACGATGGTTTCTACGAGTTGGCGGGCGTCATCCGCGCCGGTTTTGAGCAGGGCGGCGAGTTCGTCCGAACCTATGCGGCCTACGCAGCCTTTCATGGCATAAGAACTGAGTTTGACGGCTACATCACGCAGTATTTTATCGGCCTGGTCATAGCCGACGCGCCGGTTGACGTCCGAATAGTGATCAAAATCGACAAACAGGAGCCCGAAGGCTGTGCCGTTTTTGTCGGCTTCCATCATTTCTTCACCAAGTATCTGCTGAAAAGCGGTGAAGCTGCGGACGCCGGTCACGGTATCGACCGAACCCGGGGAAGCAGGGGCGTCGGACTCCGTGGCGAGCGTCTGCTTCGGGCGATAGGCCGCGAGATGCGACGCGACGCCGTCGAGCCTGAGCGCATCGTTGACATCCGGCACAAGATCGTCGCCCCTCATGCCAATGAGCAGCATGGCGGCTCCGGCCTCTATATCCGGGAGCGGCACGATGATGGCCGCTTCGATGCCGATGCGCGAAAAGGCAGCCTTCACCGTCGCCGAGGCCGAGGACTCCACCAGCAGCGACCTGCCGTTTTCAAATGCTTCGAGGCATACCGCGCTCGGCAGGCTGAACGTTGTGATCACGCCGTACGAACTTGTGTCGTCTTCTGGTGGCGCGAGAAATTCATCCGTAAAAAGGCAGCGTCCGCGCGGCTTGTCTTCGCGGCCGAGGAAAATCCTCGTGTACCAGCCTCCGTCGATGAGCGTTTCCGCAAATGCCCGGGCATAGTTTTCGAAATCCGCGCCGGTCGCCCCGCCGACCTGTTCGAGCTTTTTGAGGGCTGCCGACGCGACATCGTAACAGAATGCCTTGTCGACAACCGTCACCGAGTCTTCTCTCGGGTCATGCAGGCTGATGGCGTCCTGATAGTAAAACATCGAAGCGATGGCGATGACCATCGCGAGAGGCGATGCCCACACGGGTAGGGCCTGTATCGCCAATGTGTATTCGGCGACTGGGGCAAGGTAATGCAGGAGCATGAAAACAGCCGCCTGCATAAAATAGTGACGTCCAGGGCCTTTGCGCGCCACGGCTGCTGCGATGGCCGCCGCAGAGACGCAGATGCCGAGCGTATTGACAATCCATCCCGATGCGGAGTCGCGAGGCAGGACGGGATCGAGCACAAGTACTGCCGCTGTCGTCACAAAAACAAACAGCGCACCTATTCCGACCGATGGAAACACCCACGTGCCGCGCGAGGTGATGACATAGCCGAGCGTCCAGCATGCCACCGCGAAGAGTGACGCTACTCCAGCGCCGCCGGGCAGCCCTCCGAGACATATCCAGCCTGCTCCGGCAAGTATTATCGCTCCGGCCACTATAAGGGGTGTCCCGGCGCCCCGGCGCCTCATCCCGTGTCCCAATGCCACTACAGCCAGCATTGCCGACACTGCTGCCGCTGCCGCTGTCAATATCGCAAGTGTATCCATACGCTGTACGCCTTTGTGCCATATATGGCAGAATTCCGTAATTCTAACTTTGATTGTGGAATAGTGTCAAACAGCTTTCGGTTTCGCGCCCGCCCGCAAGTCAGAACGGACTTGCCGTCATCATGAAAAAATGGAAGAAATACATCGGTATTATTAACAATATAATATACAGCACGGTCGTGAACAAAAACGAAAACAGCAGCGACAGCGCTGCCGAAAGATAGTCGATATTGAACACTTCCCTGATGCCAATGATAATTATGCAGATGCCGTAGACCTTGGCGGCGATATTGACGATCGGCACAAATTGCAGGAGCGAAAATATCAGGCAATACGCGAGTATCTTGTACGCTGCCTCAAGATTGGCGATGCCGCCGAAAAAATTGGCTATCCGGAACAGGAAAACCGACTGTGCATACAATATCAGCAGCAGCAGAAACGGCACCATCGCGAGAAATATCCCCGAACCTATCGTCACCGGCGGGATCGCCCTGAATTCTTCGGAAAAGAAAAATCCCTGCCGCCAGCTCATGAAAAAAAACACCGCTGATTTGATCACATAGATGATGAGGGCGTAATATGTGGCCGTCTTGACGCCCTCCGTCAGGGGCATCCTGCGAAAAAACGTGAACGGCGAGACAATGATGTCCCGCATGATCAGCAGATATGGGTTGCGCGGTTTCATTATCGCCTTGCCACCGTCCCAGGTTTTTCGCCGCAGCTTCCGGCCCGGAGTCCCGCCGGATATTATGATGTACTATTCTATACTCTAAAGGGCATCGCACACAAGCACTATGATTCTCTTCGGTCACGGCTGTCCTTCTGAGGATACCATGACCAGCCGTCCGCCGAAATCAGGAACAGTACCGGAGCGAGCACAAGCCGCAGCCCAGTCCCCACCGCCAGACCGAGCAGTACTCCGAGCGAAACACGGAACCACGTCAGCATGATCGGCGTATGCGCGTGGCAAAAGGTGTTCATCACGCTGATCTGTCCGATCACGCCCGCAAGCAGCACGAGCAGCACCGTATAACGCTTTTTGGCAAAGGGGAACAGGCCCGCGAGCAACAGCGCCGGATGTCCGATCAGAAATTCCTTGGTCCGCGGCCGCGCGATGAATATGTCTTCGAGTTTCAGCCTCAGTGCAGACTCCACCGCGCTCGCCTCAGCCGGACTGTTGTTGCCCGACCTCATGATATAGATGGCAAGGGCGGCGACCGCAAGCACTCCGGCCACTATTTCGACATATCTGACATTCGACGAGAGAAATTCGAGCGCACCCTCTTTCGTGCGGCTGAGATAGTACAGTGCGATGATCGCGAGTGGCATGACAAATGCCAGCTTGACGCCCGAGAAGACAGCTATCCTGAGGAAAAATACACGTTCGGAAATCATCGCGGCCAACATCATGCCGCCAGCCATCGTTATGGCTGTAGCAGCGACGAAAGCGACGGCGTTGTTTTTGAAAATCAGGCCTGACCCGTCATATTTCCGGTCTTCGGGCAGGAAAAAAACGACTACTGCGAGTGCGGGCACCAAACACGCCACCGCAAGCCCCGCAAGCTTGAAGACCATTACCGACAGACTGCCTCCCGTGGCCAGCGCCATCGGAGCGCCAAGCCCTCCGGCCAGCCCCGCCGCGATCAGCCACACCGGCAGGCTGACACCTGTCAGCGCCAGCAGCAGCGCCACGAGCGCCACCGCTCCGGCCACCGTCATGGCGCGCGCGACTCTGATCTTAACATCGGTCTCGAATGGCGGCAGCGGCTTCACCTGTCCAAGTGTGTAACCGTCATTTTCAATCGCTTCCTTGATTGATTTCACATATTCGACATTTTTGGCGAATGACTCCTGCGGCTGCAATCCGCCGAGAGCCGGGTAAAGTCTCACATAAAGCACTCTGATGCCACGCTCACGCACCGCGCGGCGAAATCGCGCGACAGCTTTCGCTGGAGGCGTGACAGCCATTTCCTCTTCGGGTATGCCATGCACCTCGACGATCCGGTCACGCAACTTCGATGCCAGAGGCTTTTCGCCATCCTGGCCCGATAGTTCGAGATAGCCGACGAGTAGATTGTCGTGTTTCAGCACTTCTTCTGCCGTCACGCCGGTCAGATTGGGATAGCCGAGTACCGCGTCGCCGTCAAAAATGATAATGCCGGCAGCGTTTGCGTCCGCGGCCTGCGCGATCTTGAGAGCGATGGATTCTTTCGTCTCGAATGGGGTATTGTAGAGTCGGGGAGCTGCTTTCATGGCAGACGGCACGGGTTCGAGTCCGAATGACAGCTTTTCGAGCTGGTCGGAACCGATGGCGGGGATATTGCATTCGCGCCAGCCGGCTTTTTCATTCATGTAACAAGGCTTTGTCCCGAAATATGCGCTGAGCATATCATTCATCGCGGGGATTTCATAGATGGCATCGCCTTTGAGCAACATGCCCGGCCGTGATTTTCCGCCATATATCGCGGGGCTTTCGTACATGCCGAGAGTGCGCCCGCGTACGAGCTTTTTAGCCGAATACTCATAGACGCCGACCGTGTCGATGCCGAGTTTTCTGAATTCGGCAAGCGCGTCTTCGTTAGACATGCCCGGCGGCTGCGCGGCGGCTATGGAGCGCGAATCCATTACAATCCGCACCGTTTTTGATGCCATTTCATAGCCGGCGCGCCTGTACAGCACATAACCTGAAGACACAAAACCGGCGATAGCGACGATGAGAAGTATCGTCTTGATCGCAACCGGAGTCTGTTTATTCATGACTTGTGATCCTGTCTATTGGTGGATTTTAACGGACGTAATACCCATCCGGACAATGAGTTCATCCGGCCGGAAAGGTGCATATCCAATGTTCCGCCGCAGGGGTTGGCTCTGTGGTGGATTGCCGCTGGCGCCTGATCCCTGTACTTCTCAGACAGTGATAATGTCGTTTGTGCCGAATTCGTTAGTGACCTTGTTGGCGTTGGCCGGGTCATTCACCCATTCGCCGTCGACGATGAATTTATATTCATAAGTGCCGGGTTCGAGCGAGAGCGATTTTGTCCAGACGCCTTTTTTGTCCTTTTTCATGGCAGTTTTCTGCGGGTCCCAATTGTTGAAGCTGCCGGCGACAAACACGCTGCCTGCGAGGGGTACGTCTATCGCGAATGCGACTTTCTTCTTTTCAGCGGTACATTCCACAGACGCCGGAGCTTCGGCGGCAGGAGCTGCGCATGCTTTTCTGACGTATGCCCTCTTCGCGGGTTTGGGTTCTGCTGCTTTTGTTGTTTTTTCTGTCTTTTTTGTAGCCATTAGTAAAAACACCTTCTTTACGAATTTTTCTGCGCTGTCGTTTGCCACGATGACCGGACTGTTCCGGTATATTGACAACTTGATTCAAGGCACAGATTATCCACTATAAAATATAGTGGTATACAAAATCGAAAAAATCAAGGAATCATGTGATTTTTGTCAACAAACTCCGGTAGCGGGCAATCCGCCTGGCAGGTGCCGCTTCTGATCAGGACAATAAAAAAACGCCCCTTTGCAGAGGCGTTTTGTGGTGCCGCGTGATTTGTCGTGTCATTAGAATTTGTAATCGATGCCGCCGTAAAAACCCTTGTAGGTGTCTTCGAGGCCGGTCACGACCGTCTGTGTGGTGCCGGTTGTCACGGTGATGTCGTTGCAGGAATACTTCTCCTGTCTGTAGCCGAGGAATGGGGTATAGTTTTTGTCGGAGCCGAGGTCATAAGTGACCTTGAGGTCGATTGCGGTATATTTTGCGTCGCCATCCATCGTGCTGTAGATGCCGCCGATGGTCGAACTACCGGATGCGTCGAGTTTGGGGCCGTAGGTGACATTGATTTCAGCAGTGTAGGGCTGGCCTTCGAATTTGTTGATATATCCGGCGCCGACCGCATAGCCGTCGAACTTGCTATTGCCCACCGCACCTGTCCATGACTCTGACGTTTTTGTGGTCTTTTTGATCAGAAAAGCATAGTAGGGCTGATCGGCGAAGGTTTTCATCACGCCGAAATCAAGGAATTTAGTGTTCATTTCCTCATCGCTGACGGTGAAGTCTTTCGATTTTCCATATCTTGCGATAGCGTAGTATTCGCCGCTCACCTGATAGTTGCCAGTGATCACGGGTACGAATTTCGCGTCGCCAGAGTCACCGTCCGATGAATAGTCGCCCATCCAGTAGGATGCGCTCACAACGCCCCTGAATTCGCTTGACTGTGGCGCGTCGGCGGATTTTGCCGCTTTTAAAGGCGCCGACATGGCGCTTGCCGAAATCATGATTGCACATGACGCAACGATCCCCATTTTGATAAGACTTTTCACTTTCGTTTCCTCCGCGGTCAAATTTTGCATATATTTGTGCCGCAGCCGCGCACATGGCCGGCCAGGGCATCCGGTTTTGTGACCGGACACTATATTATCCCGCCCTCCGGCAAAGGATTTGTCATTTTTTTCGCACCTGGTGTATTTTCCTTTGTCAAAATATACATATATGGTTACACTACAAATGCCGGTGGCTTTCGCCAGTATTTACCACATGGCGGATAGGGAGCCATCCGAACGGAGCACTATAGTAATGAACAGACGAACTTTCGCGGCCATAACTCTTCTTGTGGCACTTGCGGCGGTCGCGTTGCGTGCCGTTGCCGTGTCCGAGATCGACGATTCTTCACTTAAGAAATTCAATGCCTCGGTCATCGACGCGATGAAGTCCAATGACGATGTTTATCTCTACTTCTATTCAAAGGACTACCCCGAATCCAAAAAGGCAGAATCACGCATCAGGGCACTCGCGGGCAAGGAGTCAGCGGGATTTGTCAGTGCCGACGTCGAGTCGCACGGCGGCAAGGGCGCCGCCATGCTCTATGAAATCGCCTTCGTGCCATCTGTCATCCACATCCACAAGGGACTTGGCATCGTCGAAGTCGCCGCCGGCCCATCCAATGTCAAAAAATTCACAGCCGACCGCAAACCTTTCAGGCAGACGGCCGTCACGAAGCGCATCTCAGGCAATTCGCGACGCGGAGCGGTCACTATCCTCGAATTTTACGCCGACTGGTGCAACCCCTGCCTTGAGCAGATGCCAGTGCTCGAATCCGTCCAGAAACAGTCCTCGGGACTCATCGACGTCTATCGTCTCAATGTCGACAAGGAAATGGAAACCATGCGCATCTACAACATCTCCAACCCTCCCACCAATGTCGTCATCGACCGCAACGGCATCCCCCGTGCCCGGCTCCGCTCTGTTTCCACCCCCGAAAGCCTCACCGATTTCCTCAAGAAATCGAACATTATCGACTGATCTTCCTACAGCGGTATTTACATGAGAAAAACCCATTTCAAAACACTTTTCCCCGCACTGCTCACACTGCTGCTGGTATTCATCCCCTCCGACTCATCCCACGCGCGGCAGGTGCTCGAAATCACATCCGACGAAGCCTCGCTTTACCGTTCGCCCGGCTCGGGTCAGACTGACAACCGTGTCTTTCGCGGCTGCTTCGTACACATCGCCGGCCCCAAACACGACGGCTGGTGGCCTGTCGCCTTGCGAAACGGCGAAAAGGGCTACATCCCCGCATGGCTCGCCCGCCCGCGCGATATGAAGTTCTCCATGCCTCCGGCTTTCCGGCGCTCGGAAATCCCCACCATGGCTCGCCCTTTTTACGCTCGCACCGTCGCCGACAATATCCCCTACCGCTCCATCCCCTACGGCGGCCTCAACGCGAAAGTCGATCTCACCCGCCAGGGCTTCATCCCTTACGGCTCAGGCATCCTCAAGCTCGTGGGCCGCTCGGGCCACTGGCTCAAGGCCCAGATCACCCCGGCGGAATTCGCCTGGGTCTATGACGAATCACTTTCACCGGCGCTGCTGCCTTCGAGTCAGTATAAAAAATCCGGCATCGCTCTCGCTGAAATCAAGTCCGTAAATTCCGTCCGAAACGACTTCGGCTCAAGCATCACAATCCGTACTTCATTTCCCGTGCCATACATCACCGGATCATCCATCGAACCCGACGCCGTCAGCTTCAAACTCCACGGCGTACACTGCACCATCAAGTCCTGGTGGTGGAGCATCCAATGCAAAAAATCCGGCGGCTCATGCCGCTGCGACGACGACACTGCCACACTCGAAGGCTTGCTCCCCGCGCCAGTCAAACTCGCGGGCTACATGGCCGGCTACAAGTCAGGCAGCTTCGCCGTCACAGTCAAAAACACGAGCCGCTCACCCCTGACCCGCATCATCCTCGACCCTGGCCACGGCGCACCCGCTCCCGTGCCGCCGGGCTTCGCCTCCGGCGCTCCGGGCCCGTCAGGCTGCACCGAACACACCGTCGTCCTCGCCATCTCGAAACTCGTCGCCGCCAACCTCAGAGAGCGCGGATATTCCGTCCGTCTGACACGCAACGGCACCTCCGCAGAAATGATGGACCTCTACCGTCGCGTCGCTCTAGCCAATAAATTCGGCGCCGACCTCTTCGTCTCCATCCACGCCAACGGCGACTCCGACAAATCACTCACCGGCCCGGAAATCTACTGGTACGACCCCCAGAGCCAGCGCGCCGCCGAAACCATCGCCGCCGCATTCGCCACCCGCTCACGCCCTTCCGTCCTCGCTCCATACGGTTCCTATGCTGTCCTCCGGCAGACCGCCATGCCCGCCGTCCTCGTCGAAACCGGCTACCTCTCAAATCCCTCCGAAGGCGCCAGCCTCTGCTTCGACGACAAATACAGAAAATCGGTCGCGCGCTCCATTTCTCAGGGTATAATCAACTATGCTGACACCATCACAAGATGACACGCCGATCGGATACACAAAGAATTGAAAACACACATCGTACTCGGTTACCGCAATCTCACGCGCCGCAAGAGCCGTTCGATGCTGACCATCGCCGGCATCATGCTCGCGATCGGATTCACTGTCGGGCTGCTCTCCATCAGCGAGGGTTTCATGCGTTCGATCGACGAGCTTTTCGAAGGCCCCGGACTCGACCTCATGGTTTCGCCGCGCTACACCACACGGCTGCCGTTCGGATTTCAGGGGCCTGCCACACTCGATGAAACGCTTGCCGTCCCGTTGCGCAAAGTCCCCGGCGTCAAGTCGGTCGAGCCCGCATACTTCGGGATTTCACCCGACGGCGGCGGCGCGGATTTCGCTCACCCGATGACTATCGTCGCGGGCATTCCGGCCGCCTCGTTTTCCGATGTGCATCCCGATGCAAATGTCATCGAAGGCCGGTTCTTCAACGATCGCGACGGCCATGTCGTCGTGCTCGGCGCTATGGTAGCGAAAAACACCAACAAAAAAATCGGCGACACTATCTCTCTCATCACCGGGCCAAAACTTGTCATCGTCGGCATCCTCGAACGCAAAAACCGCACGTACGACTACATGGCCTACGCGCCGTACGCCACCATGCAGCGCATATTCGACGGCGAGGGCCGCGCCACTTTTTTCAGCGTCAAAGTCATGGACGGCGAAAAGATCGACACCGTGGCGGCCCGCATCAGAAAACAATTCAAAACCGTCGATGTGCAGTCGACCGACGAACTCGTCAGCTCGATGAAAAAAATGATGTCCGTCGCGCGCGTCGTACATCTGTCAATATCGTGCTTCGCGCTGATCATCGGAGTGCTGTTCGTCGCGTGTACGATGGTGATGAGCGTCTCTGAGCGCGTACGCGAATTCGCCACGCTGCGCGTCATCGGCTCATCGGGACGATTCATCATCAAGCTCATCGTCACCGAGTCTGTCATGCTCAGCGCAATCGGCGGCGTCGCGGGATGCCTGTTCGGATTCGGCCTGTCGCGCATCATCGACTTCGTCACGGCCAGATCGTTCGGCGACTCGATATTCACCACGCTTACATCACCGCGCATCATCGCCACCGGCATGGCCATTTCCGTCCTCATCGGCGTCATCGCCGGCATCATCCCAGCGTGGATGATCCTGCGCAAAAATCTGTCGGAGTGCCTCAGATATGAGTAACGATTCGCAGCTCGAAGTCAGTTCCATACAGCGTCTCTATTCGCTCGGAGCGGCTACCGTAAAAGCCATCGACGACATAACATTCGCCATCGGACGCGGCGATTTTATTTCCATCATGGGGCCGTCGGGCTCGGGCAAGACTACCCTGCTCAACATCCTCGGGTGCATCGACAGGCCGACCTCGGGCACTGTACGCGTCTCAGGCCGCGACACATCGGGCATGAAACCGCGCGAGATCGACGACCTGCGTCTGCGCCACATCGGATTTGTCTTCCAGCGCATCAACCTGCTGCCGATGCTGTCCGCCCGCGAAAACATCGAATTGCCCATGGAACTCGCCGGCATGCCTGCCGCACAGCGCCGCAAACGTTCGCTCGAACTCCTCGAAACCGTCGGCCTCGCCTCGCGCGCTTCGCACCGCCCCACTCAACTCAGCGGCGGCGAGCAGCAACGCATCGGCATAGCGCGCGCACTCGCAAACTCTCCTGCAGTAATCCTTGCCGACGAGCCCACGGGCAACCTCGACTCGGCCAACGCAAAAGCCATCCTCGATCTTTTCACATCACTGAACGCAGCAGGACAGACGCTCGTCATCGTCACGCATGATCCCGATGTCGCCGCCATCTGCACATCGCACCTGAACATCCGCGACGGCAGAATAGTCCACTGATCCCGTTGCGCGCGGCCTGAAGCGCCCGTTTGCGGATTGTCAGAAATCTATGGTTGATTTTACGAGAGAGTCAAGCTGTTTGGCATAAGTGAGGATGCGTTCGAGATCGTGAAGCGGGAGCATATTGGTGGAGTCGGAAAGCCCTTCGTCGGGACGCGGGTGAGTTTCGATGAAAATTGCGTCGACGCCGACAGCAAGGCTCGCGCGCAGCAGATACTCGACATATTCGCGCTGTCCGCCGCTGCTGGTGCCCGCGCCGCCGGGGAGTTGTACGCTGTGCGTTGCGTCGAAGCAGACGGGATATCCAAAGCCCCGCATGATGGGAAGCGCCTTGAAATCCACGACAAGATTGTTGTAGCCAAATGACGCGCCGCGTTCGGTCATCATGATTTTTCTGTTTCCCGCCGCTGTCATCTTCGCTATGATGTTGCGCACGTCCCACGGCGCGAGGAACTGCCCTTTTTTGACGTTGACAGGCTTGCCCGTGCGCGCCGCCGCGACGATGAGGTCAGTCTGCCGGCAGAGGAAGGCGGGTATCTGTATCATGTCGACGACTGCCGCCGCCTGCGCTGCCTGGGCTTCGTCATGGACATCCGTGAGGACCGGTACGCGCTGCTTTTTCCTGACGGCGGAGAGGATGCGGAGGCCTTCCCCGATGCCGGGGCCGCGCGGCGAGGTGATCGACGAACGGTTGGCCTTGTCGTAGGATGCCTTGAATATGTAGGGAATGCTCAGCGAAGCGCAGATTTCCTTGAGGGAGCCAGCGATATCGTGGCACATTTTTTCATCTTCGATGGCGCATGGACCCGCGATGAGTACAAAGGGATTTTTTCCGCCGACGGGGATGCCGTCGATTTCGTATGTGTGCATTTTGCCTGCCTGTCAGTTCGTATCGGCCGTTGGACGGCCACTATATAAGATATACAAAACATCCTGTTTTCTCAAATGGCGCACTGTTTTTACTCCGTGCAGTCGCATGTGTCTTCGGATACGAATGTGACGGTGATATTGACGGGGCTCGCGCCGCGCGGGACATTGAGAGTGAAGAGTGATCCGCTGTATGTCCATTGCGAGGGGTCGGCGGGCGCATCGTCGATGAAAACGGATTTCGGAGCACCTTTGATATAGGCCGCGAATTCGCCGCCTTCGCGAAGAGTCGCGGAGAGAAATCCCGTGGCGGAGCCGGATTTGATGACGGCTGCGTGCGAGAGGAATTTGTCGGCGAGACCGATGGCCGCAGAGCAGTTTTCGACGGGGATGAATGTGAAAAGCGCGGACTCGTGCGGGCGGAGCATCAGCCTGATGGGCTCATCGAAATCCACGAGCCAGATACGGCGGGTGTGGTATTCGTAAGCGATGAATTTTTTGCCCTTGAGACCGTTGACGTCCGATGGCGAGACCTTGCCGGTGACGTCGCGGCCAGACGCGTCTGCGTTGAAGGCGGCAACGATGCCGGCGCCCCGCGCGCGGGTGAATGCCTTGAGTGGAAAACCGCCGGTGGAGGGATCGCGAGTGAGGACGTCGCGAGTGGGCAGCGCGGGCTGGTCGGCCCGCAGTATGCGGCCGTCGCTGTAGACGAGACTGCGCAGTATGCCCCAGTCCTGCCTGCCGGGCGTGTCGGTGACATAGACCGGCCCGCCGCTGATCGCTCGCAATATGGCGTGCATGCCGGCCTGCGGGTGATGCGACTGGAACATGTCGAAGTCGGGGTATGCAAGATTGGAAAACCAGAGGGAATTGTAGATATTCTGCGCCGCGTGAAGTTCGGCATTGCCAGCGCGGTCAGGATAAAAGTCGTCGCTGCTGCGAGAAATGTTGGTGTCACGCCAGAAAAAAACGTTTTCGATGGACATGTCCATGCAGTTGAGTCCGACGCCGGAGAAATTTTTAGTGAGAGAATTCTGCAGCGCGAGCTGGAGGTCGCGCGAGGCGTCGCCGACCGGCACGCGGTTGGCTACGAAGTCGGGCAGCGAACACTGGTTGTCGACCTTGACGAAATCCGCGCCGCCGGATTTGAGCGCCGTGTGATAGAGATCAAAGAATTTCTGTCCCTTGAGATCGACCGGGTTGGGCGAGAGCCGGCCATCGAATGCCTCGATCAGGGCGTCGGACCCGGACTGGCGCGCAGCCGGGGAGTCTTTTTTGATCCCTGACCAATAGCCCTGATAGGCATGCCAGAAGCCAACCCAGCGGATGCCGTGTTCCTTTTTGAGTTTGCCGGTGAGCCCATTGAGTCCGGATGGAAATTTGCTTTTATTGATGCCGAAACCCGCGAGCCGGTCATCCTGCACATCCTGCCAGCCGTCGTCGACTATGAAAAAACCGACGGGGAATCCATTGTTTTTGAACGTGGACGCAGCATCGATGACCTGACGTTCGTCGACGGATTTGTAGAAAGCGTTCCACGAGCACCAGCCTATGTAGTCGAAGATTTCCGGGTATGGCTTTTCGGTGCGGAGTTTGCCGGGTGAATCCATGAAGGCCATGGCGGCGCGGAATACGCGGTTGACCGCGGCATAGGGATCACCGCCCCACGAATAGGCGAAGACCGGCACGCGCCCCGGCCGGAAACCCGAGTAGCCACTCGACTGTGCGGCGCAGAGAGTCGTGCCTTCACAGACCCGGAATGCCGTTTTCATGCCGCCTCCGACGAGTGGCAGGAGAGTGCCGTAGCCGGTGTTTGTATCCTGCCAGAGGAGGAATTGCGTGTTTTCCGGCGTGGCTGCCGGGGTCTGCGGAAATGCAGGAGATGTCCAGTACTTGCTTGAGCGGTATGAAGCATTGGCCGAGAGCCAGCCGGGCACTGATGCGATGGCAATATGACTGCCCTGCTGTGGCAGCACCGGCATGCCGGCGTCGAGCGTATAGGCGACGGCTATGGTCCGGAGCGAGAGGTAGTGCCGTACCTCGATTGTGAATGCAGCCGCGCCATCGGCAGCTTTCCACGGGATAAACCACTGGTCAAATTCGCCAGCCGCATCGGAGCCCGTGCCGGAATAGACAGGTTTGGACGGGACAATGTTGCCCCCGGGAGCACCTGACAGATTGTGGGAAATGCCGGATGCCGCCGGCCAAATCCCGCCAAGGATGAGATTGCCGTCGTAGATGATGGAAATGCCCCTGTCGGCAGAGGCCCTGATGATTACCGAGTCTGACATGGCGCCTCCGTAAGCGGCGTGGCTGGCCGTGATGAGTGCTATCACCGCGATGACACACCATCTGACCATGATGTATGACAGTCGTTTATTCATAGCTGATCCTCCATCGTGAAAACATCGCCTGTGGGCGGGCCGTCGACAGCCCACGCCGAGAGCCTGTCGAGCAGCGGTATCATGGCATCCATGAATTGCGAAAAACTTTCATACTCGACCGAGCACTTGCGCGTGATATCGAGCAATTCGTACATTTCGCGGAGTTCCCCGGCAGCCGGCGTGTCGCCGGGCATATTGTGCATAAGATCACGGATGAGCCTCATCATGCGGTCAACATTGGGAAACACCCTGCGGTGCAGGTCGCCGGTGGCTTCGCGGCGCGAGTGGAAATTGATAGTGTCGAATGCGTCGGCTATGTTGTCCGCAAGCACCTGTATCCGTTCGGCAATGTCCGCGATATGCTGCTGTCTGTCCATAATATCACTTTTTCAGCAATGAGAGCAAAATGAATGCGCCGATTATTATGAAAGCCGTGCCTGCTATGCCCTTGAGCACCGCGGGAGGCACATATTTCGAAAGCACCTGTCCCGCGACGACACCGATGAAAGACGTGAGAGTGAGCGCACTCGCGGAAGCGGCGAAAATTATCCACGGATTTTTCGTCTGCGACGAAAACAGCAGTGTGGCAAGTTGCGTTTTGTCACCAAGCTCGGCGACGAATATCGATCCAAATACGATGAAAAAAACTCTCCAGTCCATCGATCCTCCAGAAAAGTGCGCGCCGGGCACTGCGTCAGCGATGGAGAGCGGACGCGCCCCTTCGCATATTTTATATTAAAGGAGTGAGACATTAAACCTCACGCGATGGAAAGATGGATTTTTCGGCAGGCGTGAACTCAAAAAGCGACTTGTGATAGAATGAATGCACGCAGTCTCGCAGACGGCATATCAGGGGGCAGGGAGCGCACGTCAGTGTCGGAGTTCAGGCAGAACCTCGTGACCGGGGAATGGGTGATCATCGCAGCCGAACGCGCGAACAGGCCCGAGGATTTCAACCGCCACGCGCCCAAGCAGCCCCTGCCGCGGCACAACCCCAAATGTCCCTTCTGCACCGGCAACGAACACCTCACACCGCCGGAAATCATCGCGGACCGCCCCCATGGCTCAGCCCCCGATGGGGATGGCTGGCAGGTGCGCTGCATCCCCAACAAATTCCCCGCGCTCGACCCTGACGCTGAGGCCGACTGGTTCGAGGAAAGCCGCTTTTTTCACGGCGTACAGGGATTCGGCATGCACGAAGTCATCATTGATCATCCACGCCATGACCTGACGATCGCCACCATGTCACGCTCCGACGTCGAGCGCATTTTCCACATCTATCGCGACCGCTACCGCACTCTCGAACGCGACGAGCGCATCCTGCTCATCAATATCTTCAGAAATTACGGCGTACGCGCCGGCGCCTCTCTGGAGCACCCCCATTCGCAGCTCATCGCCACTCCCGTCCTGCCCACACGTATCCAGCACCGATTCAATGTCGCTCGCGAACACTATGACATCCATGGCAGTTGCGTGATGTGCGATGTCATCGAAAACACCATCGAAAACGGAAAACGCGTGATCATCGAGACAGAGCATTTCCTCGCTGTCGCTCCGTTCGGCTCCCAGACGCCATTCGAGACATGGGTCATGCCCAGGCGACACAATCACTCATTCGGCAACGCTACGGATGAGGAAATAAATGACCTCGCCAGCGTTATGCGCGATGTGCTCTACAGGCTCTATCACGGTGTGGGTGATCCGGATTACAACTATCTTATCCAGGCAAGTCCCGGCAGGACGCGCTATGTGGAGCAGTATCACTGGTTCGTACAGATATTGCCGAGGGTCGTGCCTTCAGTGGGATTCGAGCTGACGAGCGGCATTTATATCTGCACGGCGCGCCCCGAGGATACGGCGCTTTTCCTGAAAGACCAGCCCGGCCCGCCGGAGGATTGAACCCGAATTCTGCCATGTCATACTATAAATTATTTGAATTTCCCTACCGGAGAAACCTTTTTTGAAAAAAAGGTTTCTCCGCACCTCTTCCAAAAAACTTTACACGCTTGGGGTTTCTCAAAGTTACTGCTTCACCGCGCTGCACGCCGCGATAGGAAATTTCTATTGATATTCAGTATATTCGGGATGGCAGCCGCAAGATGGGTTGAGATACAAAGCCGCAGTATGTGTTAATCTCGCACTCAGGCATGAATAAGCAGAAATGATCCATTGTATGGTGTGAAAGTAGCAAGGGTCGGATTTGAACCGACGACGCCGCGGGTATGAGCCGCGTGCTCTGACCAACTGAGCTACCTTGCCGTGGGCGCGGTGTGGCTGCGCGTTAACTGCAATATTATAGGAAGGGCGGTGTGGGGCGTCAAGTCCTTTCAAAGTAACCTGGGCGGATCATTGAGACTGGGTGCGCGATGGCGGTATCATTACCGGGATGCCGTCGATTACGGGATAGTCCGCCTGGCATTTGTCGCAGTGAAGGGTGCCCGCGGCGAGTGTGAGTTTCGAGTGGCAGACGGGACAGACGAGAATTTCGAGAAGTTTTGTCTGATCGGTATTCATTACTACCTCCTGGTCATATCCTGAAGACGTTCGGCGAGCGATGTGAAGCGCTGTTCGATTTTGTTGTTGCCGACTGCGATGGCGACAGCGCGGCGGGTGCCGACGATGACGGCGATTTTCGATGCGCGGGTGATGGCCGTGTAAAGCAGGTTGCGCTGGAGCATGGTGAAGTGCTGTGTCGACATGGGGATGACGACGGCGGGGTATTCGCTGCCCTGGGATTTGTGGACGGTGATGGCGTAGGCGAGGACGAGCTGGTCGAGTTCGCTGAATGAGTAGTTGACGAAGTGCTCTGGGAATTCGACCGTGAGGGAACCTTCGCCGAGGTTGAAATCGCGGATGAATCCGACGTCGCCGTTGAAGATTTCCTTTTCGTAATTGTTTTTGATCTGCATGACGCGGTCGTCGATGCGGTAGAGGCGTGAGGAGCCGCACTGGACGTCGCGGTTTTTGGGGTTGAGGGTTTCGCGCAGGACTTTGTTGAGGTTGTCGACGCCGAGGGTGGTGCGGTACATGGGAGAGATGACCTGTATGCCTGTGAGGCTGTCGATGCCGAATGCGTTGGGGATGCGGTCGCGGCAGAGATTGACGATGAGGTCGAGAGATGAGTCGGGGTCGTCATTTTCGAAGAAGAAAAAATCGCCGGAGCGGTCGCGTGCCGGGATGGGGATTTTGCCGGAGTTGATGAGATGTGCGTTGGCGACGATGGTGTTTTCCGAGCCCTGGCGGTAGACAGTGTCGAGGCGTACGCAGGGGATGACTTCAGAGGCGATGAGGTCGCGGAGTACGTTGCCTGGGCCGACGGAGGGGAGCTGGTCGACGTCGCCGACGAGGAGGATGCGGGTATTGTATTTGACGGCTTTGAGGAGGTGATACATGAGCATGACGTCGATCATGCTCATTTCGTCGAGGACGATGAGGTCGGCATCGATGGGGTTGTCTTCGTCGCGGAGGAAAGAGTTGCGGATGGGATTGTATTCGAGGAGACGGTGGATGGTGCGGGAGGGCCAGCCGGTGGCTTCGGTCATACGTTTTGCGGCGCGGCCGGTGGGGGCGGCGAGTTCGACATGGTAGGCGTGGTTTTTAAAGAGCTGAATGACGGCGCGTGTGGATGCGGTTTTGCCGGTGCCGGGGCCGCCGGTGAGTATTACGATCTTGCCTTCGGAGAGCAGATCGACCGTGCTGAGCTGGAGTGGCGAAAGCTCGAAGCCGAGGCCGGTGGCGATGTTGTCGACATCCTGGGGCGTGTAGGTGACGGGGGGGTGCTCCTCGTCGATGTGGGTGAGGATTTTTGCGATTCGCTCGGCGATTTTGCGTTCGGCGTATTCGAGGCGCGCGGTGTAGATGCGGTCGTCGATGGCGACAAGATTTTGTGAGGAAGCGAGCATGGAATCGAGGGTGGCGGATACGGTGGAATTGTCGCATTCGAGCATGCTGGCGGCCGTGTCGACAAGGAGTTCGCGCGGGAGGAATACGTGACCGTCGTTGCCGGAAGTTTCGACGGTATAGACAATGCCTGCCTGGAGGCGTTGCGGGGAGTCTTTTTCGATGCCGAGGCTCATGGCGATGCGGTCTGCGATTTTGAATCCGATGCCGTAGATGTCGGACGCCAGGATGTAGGGATTGGATTTGAGGACATCGATGGCGGAGTCGCCGTAAGTGTTGAAGATTTTCTGAGCGGTGCCGGGACCGATGCCGTAGGAGTGGAGGAACATCATGATGGCAGATGATTTGCGGTGTTCCTGCCATGATTCGAGGATGGATTTGATCTTGTGGGCGCCGAGGCCTTCGACTTCGCGCAGGCGTTGTGGTGAGTTGTCGATGATGTCGACGGTGTCTTCGCCGAAGTGGTCGACAATGCGTTTTGCCATGACTTGTCCGACGCCTTTGATGCGGGATTCGAGGAATTTGCGGATGCCCATGGCTGAGCGGGGGAGATCGGCGGTGTAAGAGGCGACTTTGAACTGGCGGCCGAATTTCTGGTGGGTTTCCCAGTGACCGGTGACATTGATGATCGAGTTTTCGGTGAGGTTGAGGAAGGTGCCGACGGCGACGAATTCGTCGCCGCCGCCGTATGGGATGAGCCGGGCGACGGTATATCCGTTGGCCGGATTGGAAAAGACGATGCGGTGGACGGTGGATTCGATAGTGATATCCGCGTCACCGGCAGTGGATGGTAGTTGTGTGTTGCCGCCGGTATGTTTCATTTCACGCTGGCGTTGCAGGCGGAGTATTTTTGCGGGGTGAAGCCGTCCTGATCGGCGGTGATGAAGCAGGGGGGTACAGTGTTGGCGATGCCGATGATTTCATACTGCTCGATTTCGGCTTTTTCGACGCGGAGTGATTTGCACATTTTCTCTGAGTCCTTGAGCGGTGGGTACTGGTCGACGAGCTGGCCTACGGTTTCGGAGTATTTTTCGTTGTGGTAGCGGTATTTTTCCTGTCCGATGGATGCGTCGAGGACTGTGTTGAGGCATTTTGTAAACAGGTACTGGTTGGCTGCTTCGTCTATTTCCCTAATGCCGGTGGTACGGATTTTCCACACGCCGTCTTCGGGTATGAGGGAGAAAGTCATGGAGGATTTTGCCATGACGAAATCGCCTTTGCCGCCGCCGGCTTTTTGCGCGGAATATTCATAGCTGACCTTGACGGTGGCGGAGTCGGTGCGTTTTTCCACGGGGGTTGCGTGATACCATCCTATGGTTTTTTTTTCGATAATGGCCTGGACTTCTTCGCAGACTTTGTCGGGCACCTGGGATGAAAAGAAGCGGCATACGCCTTCTTCGTCCTTGTATTTGATGGCGGCGAATAGGTTGTCGGCGATACGTTCGGGCGACATGGCGCGGCCGTTGGGTATGTCGCGTGCGTATGGTGAAATCGGAGGTGGAGCCTGTGAGCAGCCTGCGATGATGAGCATTGCGGCGGCGGCTGTAATGGCGCTCGTGACTTTTTTAGTGAGGTGCTTCATCTTGTATCCTCCGTGGTGGTGTGGGGTCAGAATCCGTACGCGAGCCGGTTGGCGATGATGGAAGGTAGGCTCGCGGCGATGATCTTTTTCTGTGTTTTTTTGAATGGGTAGGTGAATCTGGAAAATTTCACCGTGTGTTTCACATCGTCCCATACGACATAGCAGCCCTGGGGGTTGCCGTCGCGGGGTTGTCCGATGCTGCCGACATTGATGATGGCCTTGACTGTGCGTTTGAGCTGGATTTCGCGCGAGCCGGCGACCGGGATGAAGGATGCTTCGCCGTCCGGTTTCTGTATCCATGCGCAAGGCTGGTGGGTGTGAGCGACGAAGCACAGGGAGATGTCGCGCTGTGTCATCGAGAGAAATGAGGCTTCGGCCTGACGTGCCGAAATGATGTATTCGTCCTTGCTGACGGGACTGCCGTGCACGAGCAGGACTTTGCCCATAGCCGAGTCGATCCAGAGATAGTCGCTGATGGATTTGAGAAAGATGACATTTTGCTCTGAAAGCGAGTCGATTGTCCACGCGATGGCGCGGCGCGCGTCGGGGTTGAATCTATCGAGGTCGCATCGTCCGAGAGTGACATCTTCGTGATTGCCGGTGACGCACTGGATACCGCGGGAACGTATGATCTCCACGCAAGCGTTGGGGTCTGGTCCGTAGCCGATGATGTCGCCGAGGCAGTAGAGGCGTTCGGAGCCGGAACGGTCGGCTTTTTTGAGGAAAGTCTCAAGCGCTTCGAGATTTGCGTGTATGTCGGCGAAGACGATGATCTTCATTTCGCTGTGGGGCTGCTCCTGAGCTATGGCATTGGCACCGGCACTTCCTGAATGTCGATGCCGGGGGATTCGTGGATGCTCTGGGGTTCCTTCGCTCCAGCGCCCGGAGGCAGATTGGCCTTGGGGCGTTTGAACATCGAACCGGGAGCCATCGCGTCGGCGCCGCCGGCCTTGAGGAGTTCGAGAGCGTGGAGATATTTCTGTTTTTCGGCGTCGGCTTCTTCGAACATGCCGAGCTGAGAGTAGATGCCCATGAGATTGTAGTGGAGCTGGTAGTTGAGCTTGGCGATGTTGGAAGCGGTTTCGAATTCTTTCAGGGCGTTTTCGTGCTGGCCGATTTCCATGTAGCCGAGGCCGAGCGCGAGGAATAGCTGCGGGTCGGTCGGTGATGTTTCGGTAGCGGCGCGCATTTCCTTGATGGCTTCGTCGTACTTTGCCTGTCTCGCGAGTATCATGGCTATGTCGAGATGGTAATAAGCAGCGCCGTCGCGGTCGCGGGAAATAGCCAGCCGGTATTGTTTGACAGCTTCGTCATATTTGCCCTGGTTGCGCAGTTTGTTGGCGAGCAGTACGGGGTGATAGAGGACGATTTTGTTTTCCTGTTCCATCTTGGTGAATTTTCGCCAGAACCACTGGACGAAGGAAGATTTCTGTTTTTTGTATAAAATGGTCTGTCGCGATGCCTGGACCAGAGCGCGGTATTCGTTGGTCTGGGGATCGAGCCGCGAGAGGCACTTGACGATATGGAGACCCTGCGAAGTCTCGAAGGGTTCGGTGTACTGTCCGGGCTGGAGATCGGCGACAGCGTCCCAAAATGGTTTTTCGACGGCATTTTTTGCAACAGGGCCGATAAAGCCGCCATTGGCGGAGCTTGCGTCTTCGGAATACCGCTTTGCCATTTCGGCGAAATCGGCGCCGGCGCGAAGCTTGTCGTAGACGCCCCAGATGCGTTCCACTTTCTTTTCGGCTATGCCGGGGATGCCAGTGCCGCCCTGTTCCGCGTGTTTCTGATTGTATATCGAGGTTTCGGTATTGTAGAAAATCTGACTGAGTGCGAGCTTCGGGATGTAGTCGTCGAGTTCCTTGTCAGTGAGGGTGAAACTTTTGAGGGGATAGAGCTTGTCGGCAAGTTTCATTTCAAGCAGCTCATACCGGATGTCACGCATGAATTCTTCTTCGGAGCGAAACCCGAGGAAGTTCCACATCTGGGTGAAAAGAGCTTCCGGATTGGGGACATTGGGGTTTCTCGATCCGCTTTCCGCGCCATACTGTTTTTCGATCTGATCCATTATTTCGGTTTTTTTTCTTGCGAGATCAGCCGGGGTGACGGCAACATTTTCTTTTTTTGCGAAAGAATCGAGCAACTGGTTGTTGATGAGTTCCTTCATTACGGCGAGCATCACGCCCTCGCGTTCCGATGAGGAAATTTGTCCCTGAAGGGCCATGAGGCGTGTCATACGGCGATTCATGGCGGATTCGAATTGCAGTTTTGTGATCTTGACGCCGTCAATTTCCGCGACCACGCTTTCGGTTTTCTGCTTGCGCGGGTTGTCGATGATCTGCGACGCGAAGACAAATGCGGCGAGCAGTGCAACCAGGGCGATGGCCTGGAACCAGCGTTTTTTGATTATGTAGAGCATTTTGCCTCCGTATGCAGGGTTGGCATTATAGCATTTTATCACATTTACAGGTGCAGATGCCACAAAATGGCGCTGTTGTGCTTTTCGTCATTTTGTTTTTCCGCGGTCGAGTAGTGCATCGCACATGGCGAGTATCAGGTAGTAAGGGAACACGGCCATGCGGCCGATACGCGAAGGCTCGTGAGCGAGACGCCAGAGCCATTCCATGCCGGTTTTTCGCATGAACATTGGAGCGCGGGTGGTGACGCCTGCCATAGCGTCGAATGTGCCGCCGACTCCGATGAGCACTGAAGCGCCCGTGGCAGCGCCAAAGTCGCGGAGCCAGTACTCCTGCATCGGCACGCCCATGCCGGCAAGGACAATGTCGGGGCGCGTGGCGGCGATCCCGGCGATGAGTTTTTCGGGCGGCGTGTTTTTTATGTAACCGTGATGCGCGCCAGCGATGATCGGGCGCGCCGGATGGGCGTGGGCGATGGCTGCGGCTTTATCCATGACTTCGGGCTTGCTGCCGATGATAAATACCCGGAGTTTTTCCGCTCTCGATATCTGGAGTATCCGCTCGGCGAGTTCGACGCCCGTGACGGCTTCGATCTTGCGCCGGTATTTGGCGAGGGCGGCGATGCGAATGCCGACTCCGTCAGCAGTGTTGAGTGTGCCGCCGGTGAGTAGTGCGCGGAATTCGGGTTCCCTGCGCGCCCGCATGATCATTTCCGGGTTGACTGTCACTACCTGAAGTGGTTTTTTGCCGCGTGCGTGGGCGACTATCAAATCGGCGGTTTCATCGAAAGCGCGAGTCGATACGGGCACGCCGAGCACGCGGGTTTTTCCGTTGGGACTGTCAGCGGCGGCGCGCGCGGATGCGGCGAATTTTTCGAGTGAAGTCCGGACGGCCTCTGTGGCATAGTCCGTGTATTTTCGCTGGTTGTCCATGCGCTCTTCGGTCAGTGCGTTTCGCATGGCTTCGCGGATTTTTTCGGAAGTAATGGCTGGCAGGTCAGTAAAGCCGGGCATGTCGCACCCGGTGGCGAACGCCCCGACTTTGGGGTCGTAGCTGAATGCGACAAAGGGTGTGCCGGCGATGGTCGAAAGTATCAGTGAGTGCAGGCGCATGCCGAGTGTGATATTCATCCCGGAGAGCAGTTCGAGCGTGCCGGTTGGGGAAATCAGCGTGGTAGGCTCCGACGGGTACAGGAATGTTTTGATGCCCGACGAGGCGAGCCGGCTGGCGAATTCGCGGCATATCGCCGAGTCTTCGTCGGGATCGAGCACGAGGACATGCGCCTCGATTTCATTGACGGTGGCAAATGCCGTGAGGCAGTCGAACAGAGCCTCGGAAAGGGGGCTTACGCCAGTGGCAGGACGCAACGAAACTGCGATTTTGAATGTTGTCCCGGAGGCTTTTTTCGATTTTGGGGCATCGCTGGTTCTCATGAATGCGAGGTCGGCAGTTAGTGCGAATCGTGAATCATCGAGGCCGAGTTCATGCGCCGTACGCAGGGCAGCCTCGTCGCGCAGGTGCAGGCAGTGGCATGCCCTGCCGAGGATACGGCCCGCGAGCCATGAGACAGGCTGGTGGCAAAACGGGCCAAGCCCCTGCGACAGCATGTGAAACGGCTTGCCAGCGCGGTATGCGAGATATGCGATAGAGAGGTAAAAGAGTGCGCTTTTTACACTTGTCGAGTCCTGCACGAGACCGCCGCCCGGAGCGACTATGATATCTGCCCAGTTTATCGCCGCGCGGATCGCCCTGAAATCATTTTTGTCGACAGCCGTGATATCAGGCGCCGGAGGTTGCGTTTTGTCGCTGCTGCGCAGTGCGCGGATCTCGACTTTATCGAAAGTGGCGCGAAGCCATGCGGTGAAGCTTTCATAGATGAGTTCATCGCCGAGATTGCCGCTGCCAAAGTAGCCGATCAGAAAAACTTTCATCGTGATTTCCACCCCGGCCGGCCAAAAGCTGCCAGCCTCGTGTCTGTCCCGTTTATATATTTATAAGTAATATGACCTATCATGCGATTATTATCAACAGGCCGGTGCGGCGAAAGGGCGGGATTTCGCCGTGTTATTGCGAAAGACAGGAACTTTTTACACTCGGGGTTGTTTTGAAAAGTAAATAATGGGTACGGAAAAATCGCCCACGCCACCAATGACACAAAGCAACCACGGGCACAGCCGGCCCGGGAGGGAGTAATGATATGAACGAAGAAAGAACAGGCGCTATCACTTTGCAGGGAAATCCTTTTACACTCGTGGGCCCGGAAATCAAATCAGGCGCGGAGGCTCCCAATTTTACGGTGACCGCTAATGATCTGTCACCGGTGTCTCTCGGCGACTTTGAGGGTAAAGTAAAAATCATTTCCGTCGTCCCGTCACTCGATACGGCGGTGTGTGACATGCAGACCCGGCGGTTCAATCAGGAAGCCGCCGCGCTCGGCGAAAACGTCATTGTGCTGACCATCAGCATGGACCTGCCATTTGCCCAGGCCCGATGGTGCGGCGCCGCGGGAGTCTCTGCCGTCAAAACCCTTTCCGACTACAGAGACGCTTCATTCGGTACTGCTTATGGACTGTTGATCAAGGAGCTCAGGCTGCTTGCCCGCGCGGTGCTTATTGTCGACGGGGAAAATGTGGTACAATATGTGCAGATTGTCCCCGAAGTCACGACCGAACCCGACTACGAAGATGTTCTCAATGCCCTCAGGGCACTTGTCTGATCCACTGGAGGTGATCGTCATGCTCAATCCTAAAATGCAGGAAGCCATCAACCGGCAGATCAATGCCGAACTCTATTCCTACTACATCTACCTGTCCATGTCGGCATGGTTCAGGAGCAAAAATCTCAACGGGTTCGCCACATGGATGACAGTGCAGACGCAGGAAGAGATGTTTCACGCGATGAAATTCTTCAACTATGTCATCGAGCGCGGCGGCACCGTGGTGCTCGACACTATAGCCGCGCCGCCCGTCGAGTGGAGATCGCCGCTTGACGTGTTCGAATACACATACAAACATGAGCAGCACGTCACGGCACTGATCGACGGGCTCGTAGACATAGCGGCCGAAATACACGACCACGCCACTTCTTCGTTCCTGCAGTGGTTTGTCAACGAACAGGTCGAAGAAGAGGCCAGCGCCGACGGAGTCTTGCAGCAGCTCGCGCTCCTCGGAGACGACGCGCGGGGAGGCGGACTGTTCATGCTCGATCGCGAACTCGGCACCCGGGTATTCACACCGCCGGCCGCTACCGCATAGACTGCGCCGGGCACGTTTCGCACCGAAAGGAGTTGGAAATGGGAAAAACTGAAGAAAATCTCAAAAAAGCACTGCTTGGCGAGTCACTCGCCAACAGGAAGTATACGGCATTCGCAATCAAGGCCGAAGAAGAGGGCTACCCGGAAATCGCCGCGCTGTTTCGCAAGCGCGCCGAAGAAGAGACAGCCCACGCGCTCGCCCACATCCGCCGCCTCGGACTCGTAGGCACCACGCTCGAAAATCTCGAAGCCTCCATCGCAGGCGAGACCGATGAAAACGCCGAGATGTATCCTGCATTCGCAAAGGAAGCCCGTGAAGAAGGCGACGAAGAGTCCGCCCGGTATTTCGATGCTCTTGCCGCTATCGAAGGCTCTCACGCCGAGGCCTTCTATGTGGCGATGCAAAAACTCGAAGGCAGGCAGCTCAAGTGGAAATGTACCGTATGTGGCTATATCCATACCGGTGACGAGCCGCCCGAACGCTGCCCCGTGTGCGGCGCCAGCAAAGAGTATTTCACTATTTACGAATGATTTTTCGCCGGACAGGGGACGGCGCACACTTACCGTCCCCGCCAGTTTTTTGATGCCTCGGTATCATCATATTTTCGTCTCTCTGCCCTGTCTCCAGTCCTTCTCTGGCTTTCCGTGAATATACACGACTCGCCGCCAGCACATCAGTTCTACTTTTATGACAAATTATCCGTGGCGGACATATACAGCCAAGATAATGAGACAGCGCGTCTGATGAAACCCCAAGGGTGATTCGTGCGTTATAGATAAGTACCAATCCCAAAAAACAGCTCAGGGCTGGAATACTATCAGGAGATTGCAATTATGATGACAAATATCAGGATAACTGGAGAAGCGGGGCAAGGGGTGCAGACAATCGGCACTCTTCTTGCCGGCACATTTGCCCGCATGGGTCTCCACGTTTTTTCCACCCAGAGCTATCTTTCGCGCATACGCGGCGGGGTCAATTCGTTTGACATCCGCATTTCCAGCGATGAGGTTTTCGCGCCGGCAGACAAGGCTGACCTGCTCGTGGCGCTCACGCCCGATGCGTTGGCTGAGCATCAGCCGTCATTGAATGAAGGCGGCGTGATCCTCTTTGACGGCCCGCAGTCGGACGGGCTGATCGGACTCAGTCTCGAAACGTCCGCGCTCGAAGCCGGCGGCGTGAAGCAGATGGCCAATAGTGTCGCGGCCGGAGCGGTCGTCACGCTGCTCGGCTACGGGCTCCAGGCGCTCAAGGACGAACTCGCCATAACCTTCAGAAAAAAAGGCTACGAAGTGATCACCGCGAATTCGGCTTGTGCCGACAAGGGCGCCGAGAGTGTAAAAAAACGCAAGGGCGCCGTCCGCGCGCCATACGTTTCAGGCGGCGCGCGCACGATCGTTTCCGGGCCTGAGGCAGTCGGTCTTTCGGCTGCCGTGTCAGGTGTTAAGGTAGCGTGCAGTTATCCAATGTCCCCGTCGACGGGCATTTTCACTTACTTGGCCTCGATCGCCGACAAGTATGGCATAGCTGTCGAGCAGGCAGAAGACGAGATCGCCGCCATCAACATGGTCTGCGGCGCGACCTATGCCGGAGCGCCTGCCGTCACTACGACGAGCGGCGGCGGATTCGCCCTTATGGCCGAAGGGCTTTCGCTCGCGGGCATGCTTGAATTGCCGGCTGTCATCATCATCGCCATGAGGCCTGGCCCGGCGACCGGATTGCCTACACGCACGGGACAGGAAGACCTGATGTTCGCCATTACCGCTGGCCACGGCGAGTTCCCGCGGTTTGTCATCGCTCCGCGTGGCGTCCACAAGGCTTATGCAGCAATGAGGCGCGCACTCGAAATATCTCACAAATACCAGTCACCGGCGATTGTGCTTGTCGATCAATTCATGATGGATACGCTCATGACAGCATCGCCTTTGCCGGAAACATACAAACCCATCGACAGATGTCTTGTAAAAAAACCAGCGGCGGATTATGTCAGGTACGCAGTGACCGCAGACGGGATTTCGCCCCGTACGATCCCCGGCGGACCCGTTTTCGTCGTGTCGGACTCCGACGAGCATACTGCTGACGGACACATCACCGAAGACCTCGAAACGCGTGTCGAGCAGCAGGATAAACGACTGC
Source organism: uncultured bacterium (assembly GCA_964595945.1). Lineage (GTDB taxonomy): Bacteria > UBP15 > UBA6099 > UBA6099 > JAJRTR01 > CAZQSL01. The sequence goes on along the minus strand of CAZQSL010000005.1, from coordinate 20,790 downwards.
GCAAAAACGCGCTGATCGTGCAGGAAATGCGCCCGCCCTCGGTATATCCGGCACCCGCCGGCGAGGCGCTCCTCTGCTGGGGCTCGACCTATGGGCCTTGCCGCGAAGCTGTCGACATCCTCCGCGAAGCGGGCAGGGATGTCTGCATGATCCACTTCGAGGATGTCTGGCCCATCGATGCCGAATCAGTGGCGCCAGTGATCGCAGGCAAAAAAATCACGGTAGTCGAAGGCAACGCGACCGCTCAATTCGCCAGCATCCTCCGCATGGCCGGTGTCCTGACCTCCTTCGACTCTATCCTAAAATACAACGGAATGCCCTTTACTGCCGAAGAAATAGCCGGGAGGTACTCAAAATGAACGGCACGCACAAACTCGAAAAAAACGCATGGTGTCCCGGCTGCGGAAATATCGGCATCCTGAAATGTCTCTACCGCGCCCTTGACGGCGCAGGGGTCGACCGCCACAAACTCGTCCTCGTCTCGGGTATAGGCCAGGCGGCGAAACTCCCGCACTACACCGATGCCAATGTATTCAACGGGCTGCACGGACGCGCACTGCCTGCAGCGACAGGCATCAAGATGGCCAACAAGTCCCTCGATGTCATCGTCACAAGTGGCGACGGCGATCTCTACGGCGAAGGCGGCAACCACTTCGTCCACGCACTTCGTCGCAACATCGGCATCAAGGTCTTCGCGCATGTCAACCAGATATACGGACTCACGAAAGGACAGGCCGCGCCCACGACCGATCCCGGCATGGTCACGAAAATCCAGACTCACGGCGTCATCCTCAAGCAGATCAAGGGGCCGGCGTTTGCCATAGCCGAAGATGTTTCATTCGTCGCGCGTGCGACAGTTGCCATGCAGGACCACCTTGTCGAAATGATGATCGAAGCCATAAAGGCCCCCGGATTTGCCCTGCTCGACATCCTCACGCCCTGTGTTTCCTTCAACAAGAAAAATACATACCAGTGGTACCGTGACCGTGCGAAACTTCTCCCCGAAAATTACGATCCCACCGATCGCGATGCAGCATTGCGAGAAGCGCTCAAGTGGGACGATGAAATACCGGTCGGCGTCCTCTACAGAGGCACCCGCCCAAGCTTCGAAGCATCACACGAGGTCATCAAAAACAGCAAACCGCTCGTCGCCGCATACTGACAGCGGCGAGGCGCGCACGAAAGGATGTGTTGATAATGGACTTTTCACAAATCGCAAACGAAAGAAGATCAGCCAGCTTTTTTGATCAGACAGCGCAAATCAGCATGGCCACTATCCAGAAAATCTACGAACTCGCCTGTCTCACGCCCAGTTCGTTCAACCTTCAGCCGTGGCGGGTGATACTTGTCTCTTCGCCCGAAAAAAAGCAGACTCTCCGCGACTGCGCCTTCGGCCAGCCCAAGGTGACAGAGGCATCCCAGGTGGCTATCGTACTCGGCGATCGCGAGGCTTTCGAAAAAGACAACATGGACCCGATCCTCGACGATTTCATCGACAAGGGGTTCTACCCTCCGGAAAACAGGGATATGCTGCTCGGCATGGCAAAGGGACTGTACGGCGGACGCGAGTCGCAATTCGCCTCGCGCAACGCCGGGCTGTTCGCCATGTCATTCATGTATGCGGCAAAGTCGCTCGGAGTCGACACGCACCCGATGGACGGATTCGACGCGGCCGCCATCGTCGACAGATTCGGTATCCCGCCACGCTATGAGGTTGTCATGCTCATCGCGATCGGCAAATTCGACTCGACAAAAACACTGCTCGAACGCGGTGCGCGAAAACCCTTCGACAAGGTCATTACCGTCGATACCCTGTAACGCGCCCCGCTTTTCACAGACAATTTCCAAAGGACTGATGTGCGGGGCCGGCGAGCCCCGCAGCAGTCTTTTTTCTTATGAGAAAAGACGCTTCATAATCCCGAATTCTGCAATAGAATTCGGGGATAACTCAAGCTCGGCGAGAGAGGGACACGGACCATGACCGAAATGATAAAATCCATCAACCCCGCAACACTTGAAGTCAACAGGGAAATCACCGCGAACAGCCCGGACGAAATCCCCGGCCTCGTGACTGCCGCGCGCGAAGCCCAGAAGGACTGGGCGGCCATCGGCGTCGAGGGCCGGCTCGAATACATGAAAAAAGTGCGCTCCTGGCTCGTGCGCAACATCGACGAAGTCGCCCGCGTCATAACCCTCGACAACGGCAAGACTCTGCTCGAATCCCTCAACGCCGAAATCTATTCGTCTCTCGACATGCTCTCGTTTCTCATCAAGGACGCGGCCGAAATACTTGGCGCCGAAAAAATCTCCAACCCGATCTTTCAGATCGCGCGCATAAAGAGCGAAAACATATTCCAGCCGCTCGGGGTCGTCGGCATCATCTCGCCGTGGAATTTCCCCTTCGCCATCCCCTTCACACAGAGCCTCATGGCGCTGACCGCCGGCAATGCCGTTATCTTCAAGCCAGCCGAACTCACTGCTTATGTGGGCGAACTGATCGGTGATATTTTCAAAAAGGCCGGACTCCCCGACGGCGTGTTTACCGTCATACAGGGCAGCGGAGCGGTGCTCGGCGAAGCGATGATGGATGCGAGGCTCGACAAGATCGCGTTTACCGGCAGCGTGCCTGTCGGCCGCCACATCATGCGCCGAGCGGCCGAAACGCTCACTCCCATCAATCTCGAACTCGGCGGCAAGGACCCCATGATAATACTCGAAGACGCCGACATCGAGCGCGCCTCCAGCGGGGCGGTCTGGGGAGCGTTTCTCAATGCCGGACAGGTCTGCGCCTCGGTCGAACGCGTGTATGTAGCCGAAAAGATAGCTGACAGATTTATCGAGGCAGTTGTCGAAAAAACGAAAAAACTTCGAGTCGGCAACGGACTCGGGCACGATGTCGACATGGGGCCCATGATCAATGAAAAACAGCTCCGGCTCGTCGAGTCACATATCGCCGACGCGTGCGCAAAGGGCGCTCGGATAGCTGCCGGTGGCAAGAGGCGCGAAGACCTCGCCGGATGGTTTTTCGAGCCGACTGTCATCACCGGCGCCGACCATTCGATGGATTGCGTCATGGAGGAAACATTCGGCCCGACGATGCCGGTAATGAGATTCTCGTCGGTCGATGAAGCCGTGAGGCTTGCCAATGACAGCAGATTCGGCCTCACGGCGAGTGTGTGGTCAAAGGATGCGGCAAGGGCGCGCGCCGTCGCCGAAAAGATAGTCACGGGTACTGTCGTCATCAACGACTGCATCCTCACCTATGGCTTTGCCCAGTGTCCGTGGGGCGGTGTCAGGGAGAGCGGCATTGGCCGCACTCATTCCGCTCATGGCCTGATCGAGTTCACTTCCATCAAAAATATCACGACGAGCGCTTCGCCATTTCGCGAAGATGTCTGGTGGCATCCGTACAGCGAAAACAAGTACATCGCCATGAAGGCGCTGTCGCAGACGATCTTCTGCGACGGGGTGCTGTGCCGCGCGACCGGCATGGCCGAGGCGGTCAGGATGCTCCGCAGGAGCACAGGCCGCGACGAGATCGACAAGTAAGCAGCCATCCTGCTCTCATGCCTTACGACAACTCTGCCACATCTTTCCACAAGTCTGTGCGGATGAAACGTTTGTATGCTGAATGGATTTTCCACGTCTCTCCATACTCCATAACGACTTGCCTTCCTTGCCATTGCCTGATTGCCATGGCCGGGCAGGCAATATGGTCAGCATATACGCCGGCAAGCCGCTTGTGATCGAACTTCCTTGATTTCTCCACGTTTGTGTGTATCATTAGGTCAACAATTACGCTTGTTTATTCACAAAAATCGACGCCGGAGTCTATCATGGATACGATCAACATAGGCATCCTTTCCACAGCATCCGTCAATGCGTATTCGATTCTCCCCTACAAGGGCAATATCCGAGGGATGAAAGTTGCGGCAGTCGCATCGCGCGACTACAGGAAAGCATCCGAATATGTCCGGAAGCACTCGATCCCGACGGCCTTCGGCGACTATGAGTCGTTGCTTGCCGACCCGGCAATATCATGTGTCTACATCCCCCTGCCTGTTTCCATGCACAGGGAATGGTCAATCCGCGCAATGCGCGCAGGCAAGCATGTACTTTGTGAAAAACCGGTGGCCGCAAATGCCGCCGAAGCCCAAGAAATCAGGGCGGTCGCTGACGAAACCGGCATGATCTTCGCCGAGGCTTTTCACTATCGCTATCACCCGCTGGCGGCGAAGATCGAAGAGATTGTCAGGGGAGGCGATCTCGGCGAGATCGTGCGGATCACATCCCAATTCGGAGTGCCGCTGCTGGACCGCGGCAAGATACAGTTCCGCCCTGACTGCGCAGGGGGCGCGCTGCTCGACATCGGATGCTATCCGGCCAGCTTTTCGCGATGGATCGCCGCATGTGACGATTACACGGTCGACAAAGCCCGTTTCAAGATGATATCCGGCGTCGACGGCGCAGTCGCGGCCTCAGTCAGTTTTTCGACTGGCACTGCCGCGAAAATCACCGGAAGCCTTGTCGAATACCTGCCCATGTTTGCACACGTCCAGGGCTCGCGCGGTTCGCTTTTCGTCTTCATGCCGTTCACCCCCGCCATCATGGCCGGCCCATTCCACATCGACAGCTATCTCTGTCTGCTCCGGCGCGGCCCGTCAGTAAAGAACATCCGTGTGGCACAAAAAGTATCGTACCATGCGCAGCTTGAGGCCTTCCGCGACGCCATCATCGCCCATCGCCAACCAGTCACCAACGCGCCCGAAGCAGTAGCTAACATGCGCCTGCTCGACGCGATAGCTGCCCTCAGATAGCACTCTGAATATTCCACCGGAGGTATCAGAAATGAAGAACAGAAAAGCGAAGATCGGCATAATCGGATGCGGCCGCATCGCGCGCGAAGGACACTTGCCTTACCTGAAGACAAACAAAAATGCCGAAGTCGTAGCTGTCGTCGACATCAGCGAAAAAAACCGCGCGGAAGTCTGCCGGAAATTCGACATACCGGCAGAATTTGCAGATGCTGTCGAGATGATGGAAAGCGCGCAGCCAGACGGAGTGCTGATCTGTACGCCCAACTGGGTACACCGCGAGCTCACGCTTGCCGCAGCAGCTCGGGGCATCAACGTGTTTTGCGAAAAACCGATGGCCGTCAGCGCGGCCGAAGCGCAGGAAATGGTCGAAGCATGCGCGGCTGCCGGCGTGACCTTGCAGATGGGGATGGTCAAACGATTTGACCGCGGCATCAACACGATCAAAAAAATGGCTGCCAGCGGTGATCTCGGCAACGTGTCGCAGATCAATACCACCTCGATCAGCATAGCGCCAAGCCTCGACGGGCCGCTCTATGAAACGATATTTCGCTGGGCCGAATCGCTCGGTGTCAACATGAAGGAAAAACTCGGCTTGTGGCGGATGTCCGACACACGCACCGGCGGCGGGCAACTGCTCGAAATGGGCACTCACCTCATGGACCTCGTACTCTACTTCGCTGGCGAAAAGCCGTCGGAATGGGGTGGGCATATCAGCGTGAAACGCTCCGACATGGTATTTGAGGATCAGGGCGCGGTCACCATGAAATTTCCCAGCGGCATCATTGCGACATCCGAAATGAACATGACCGCCATGGCCAACAATCTCATCGGTGAAAATGGCTGGATATATGGCGACAGGAGTTCGGTCCGTTTTTCCCACATCAATGGCATGTGGTTCGGGCTGCCTTTTTATCACAATATCCCGACTCTTGTGCAGAAATTTGGCCCGCTGTCACCGTACACCGGCATCGGCCTCCCCGTACCGGTCCCGGCTACGCGCGCCATATACATGCACAATATGCAGATGCGGTATTTCACGGATAAAATACTTGGCAACGACACCGACTACTTCGGGCTTGGCCCCGATTTCGCCGCAACCGGCGAAGACGGCCTCGCGCTGATGCGGATCATCGACGACATCTACGCAAAATCCCGCCCGGCCAGTTGACGGGCAGCTAACACGCAGAATCGGGATTACACTTCCAGCCTGTCTTCAGGGAAGTGCCGGAGCGTCGTCCGTGATGGATTCGAGGAAAAAGATGCTTTCGCGGAGGGTAGCCTCTTCGTCGGCGGTTTTCCATGGGGCGAGGAAAAACTCGATGCTGTAGAGCCCGTCGTAGTTGCGTTCGCGAAGTGTGTGGATGATTTCACGGAGGGGGACTTCGCCGGTGCCGAGCGGCACCTGAGTGATCAGTGACTGATCGCGGCGTATATCCTTGACATGGACAAATGATATGAAGAGCGAGAGTTTCATGATGGCTTCGATGGGGTCTTCGTGGTGAAGGAGCGGATATGACGTGTCAAATGTGACGCGGAAGTTGGGCTCGTCGACACGGTCGATGATTTCGAGGATTTCGCGGGTGGTGTATTCGCCGCGCGTTTCGAGTGCGACTGTAATGCCTTCGAGGCGTGCGTAGCGGGTGAATTCCCTGATGCGGCGGGAGACGTCGAATATTTCCTGATTACGATCGACAGTGAAGTGGATGGGGGCCGTGTATGGGCTGGGGATGACTATGCCTCCGATGATGCGGATGGTATCGGTGCCGAGTTCGTGAGCGATGTTGAACATTTCTTCCTTGCGCGGGTCGAAGATGCGGTGGCAGAGTCGCGGGAGCGCGAAGGGCAGGCTGTAGCCCATGACGATGTCGAGATCGCAGGTGTCGATGGATTCGCGTACGCGGCGCAGATTGCGCTTCATGTCGCGTGTCATCAGGAAGTAGTCGATGCTGAGGCCGTCGACGCCGAAGCAGCCGGCGAGGAATATGATGTCTTCGGGTTTGAGCGCCCCGAGGCGGATGGAATTGCGGAAGCACCAGTCGTTGAACGCGATGCGTACAGGTGGCAGGGGCATGATGTAGTCACCGAAAAATGCCTGCGCCGACTGGTATTCGCGATGACTGTCCGGTGTGCGCCTGCGTCGTGTGTTTTCGGGTTTATCCGCCGCTTTCATGTCTCAATTATACATCAGAAAACGTCGGCCATGCACGAGAAGTCTTCGGAAAGGATAGCGGACTCTTTCCATTGGATGCGCGGCAGGAGGTAGTTGACGAAAAACTCGGCGGTGCGGGATTTCGAGTAGTAAAATTTTGCCTCGTCGTTGTCTGCGACGAGTGCGGCGATGGCTTCGGGATTGTCAGCGCCGGCCGCCGCAGCGATAGTGTCGAACTTTCTGGCGGCAATGACCGCTTCTTCGCAGAGAAACAGTGCGCAGAGGATGTCGCCGAACATTTCGAGCATGTCGCACGCGCCGATGAATGGGACGGCGGCCTTGCCGGTTTTGTCTTTCCAGAGTTGCATGAATTTCATGACGATAGCTGCCAGGCTGTTTTTTGCCTTTTCGACTTTCGGGGCGAGCGCGGAGACGGATGGCTCGCTGGCGAGCGCGCGGAGGCGGTTGTTGACTTCGGCGAAAAACCCCATCATGACTGCGCCGCCGCCCATCGGAAGCTTGCGGCCGAGGAGATCGAGAGCCTGTATGCCGTTTGTGCCTTCGTAGATGGACGTGATCTTGACATCGCGCGCGTACTGCTCCACGGGATTGGTGGAAATGTAGCCAGCGCCGCCATATATCTGCATGGCGAGTTCCGTGACACGAAATCCCGTGTCGGTGCAGTACGCCTTGCAGATGGGCGTGAGGAGTTCGGCCCAGGCATTGTATTTTTCGCGTTCTTTCGGATCGGTGTGATGGTGGCCGAGGTCGATGTAGCGAGCGGCAGTGGCGACAAGTGCGCGCATGCCTTCCGTGTACGCCTTGCAGGTCATGAGCATGCGGCGGACATCGGGATGGGTGACGATCGGCACTTTCGGGGCTTCCGGGTCCTTGAAATTGCGTATGTCAGGGCCCTGAAGGCGTTCGTGCGCGTATGCTTTGGCGAACATGTAGGCTGCGGACGCCTGCGACAGCCCCTGCATGCCGACCATCAGGCGTTCTTCGTTCATCATGAGAAACATATATTTCATGCCGTTGTTGAGCTCGCCGACAAGCTCGCCTTCGCAGTCGCCGTTTTCGCCGAAATTGAGAGCGCAAGACGCCGAGCCGTGTATGCCCATCTTCGACTCGATGCCGATGGTCGCAACATCGTTGGACACGCCGGGAGTGCCGTCGGGGTTGAGCTTGTATTTCGGCACGATGAACAGACTGATGCCCTTAGTGCCTTTGGGCGCGCCGGGCGTGCGGGCGAGCACAAGGTGGATGATATTAGCCGTAAGGTCCTGATCGCCGAATGAAATGAAAAGCTTGTTGCCTTTTATCTTATACCAGCCGGGGCGGTCTTCGATGGGGGTAGCGGTCGTCTTGGCCGCGCCGACATCGGAGCCCGCGTGGGGCTCTGTCAGACACATGGTGCCCGACCATTCGCCCGAGTGCATTTTTTCGAGGAAAGTTTTTTTCTGTTCGAGCGTGCCGAAAGTCTGGATGACCTTCGCTGCCGACTTGGAAAGGCCGGGCAGTATCATCAGTGCGCAGTTGGCTCCCGCGAGCATCTCGCTCGCCAGAGTATTCATCGTCTCCGGCAGTCCCATGCCACCGAAATCCGGATCGCCCGTTATGCCTATCCATCCGTTTTCGGAGTAATCCCTATAAGGCTTGCGGGCACACTCCGGCACCACTACCTGCCCGTCCACAAGCCTGCATCCCACCCGGTCCATCTCACGCCGCGCCCCGTAGAGAGACTCCTCCGCGATCTTTCTGGCCTGACCGAGCAGATCATTCAGCGTCGCCGCGTCATATCCCATGTCGGCAAATGCCGGCAGCCCGCAGATTTCCTCTATGTCGACGTACTCGTTAAATACGAATTGAATATCCCTGAAATCCGGTTTGTACTCTGACATCGCTACCACCTCCACAAGATGACGGGCCGCGCCCGATACTACAATAATGGAACTCTTTGTCAATTCAACACCCGCCGCCAGCCAAATGTTGCATCCCCCAAACACTGGCTCCCTCACTTGACCGCACGGGATCAATGTATGAAAATGAAATAGCCGCAACAACGCCAACCGCCACCCATACGACAGACGGCAGAAAAAACGCGCGGAGCCAATCGGAGACAGAAGGCCAACCATGAGTGACAAAAAGAAACTCTCAGTAGTGATCCCCATCTACAACGAACGCGAAACCATCCGCGAGATCGTCCAGCGGGTCAAAGCTGCCCAGCCGCCCTCCGTCGACCTTGAGCTGATCCTCGTCGACGACTACTCCACCGACGGCACTCGCGACATCCTCCGCGACGACATCACCCCCATCGTCGACAAAGTCATCTACCACGAAAAAAACCAGGGCAAAGGCGCCGCCCTCCGCACCGGATTCGCCCACACCACCGGCGACTTCGTCGTCGTGCAGGATGCCGACCTCGAGTACGACCCCCTCGAATACCCCAAGCTCCTCCTCCCGCTGCTCGACGGCCGCGCCGACGTCGTCTACGGCTCACGCTTCAAGGGCGAAGGCGCACACCGCGTACTCTACTTCTGGCACTCCGTCGGCAACATGATGCTCACTCTTCTCTCCAACATGTTCACCGACCTCAACCTCACTGACATGGAAACCTGCTATAAGATGTTCCGCGGCGACATTATCCGTGGCATCCGCATCGAGCAAAACCGATTCGGCTTCGAACCCGAAGTCACCGCCAAGATCGCAAAAATGCACTGCCGCGTCTACGAAGTCGGCATCACCTACTCCGGCCGCACCTACGAAGAAGGTAAAAAAATCGGCCTCAAGGACGCATTCCAGGCGCTCTACTGCATCATCAAATACAAGTTTTTCGGGTAATCAGAAATAATCCAAACCATTGTATATATTTAGGATTTCCGGAGTTCTTTATATTACACATGAAGGGACTCTTCATACTTGTCGCAATAGTTGCCATATCATCAAAGACACTATAGCTTTCGAGTCAGATATTGCAGCAATGCAACAGGATTTTACGGGACATTGTGAGGACCGCCACTGCCGTGTTATCATCGGGCAGACTATGCGGCAGGGACGACACAACCGGAGTGACTGTATGAATATCAAAAAATACGGCCCATATCACACGGCTGAAGAAATCTACACAGAGTTCGACGAACTGATCGTAAAGGGCTGCGGCGGCGCGAGTGTCACGCTCGGAGCATCAGTGCAGGGCCGGCCGCTCAGGGCATGGAGTGCGGGACCTTCAGCCGGCGCTCCGGCCATCATCTATATCGCGCAGTGCCATGCCATAGAATTCATTGCCACCGAGCAGTGCCTCGCAATAGCGCGTTCGCTCGCGTCGGAGCGCCGCGATCTGCTCGAAAAGGTCAAAATATGGTTTTTCCCGGTGATGAATCCTGATGGTCACGACAAGGTCTGCCGGCTGCTCGGAAAGCATCTCATACCACTTGTGAAAACCAATGCCAATCGCGTCGACATCAATCGCAACTTCCCTGTCGGGTTTTACGAACCTCACGTCGGCGGCGTCATGGCGGGCAGTCACAAAAAAACTATAAACTATCACGGGCCGTCACCTCTGTCCGAACCCGAGTCTCTGGCGCTCGTGCGGCTCGTCGATATGGCACGACCTTCGATTTCGCTCGCACTTCACAGCTTTGGTGAAAAAATCTGCTGGCCCCCGTGTCACAACAAGTCAGTATGTCCCGACGCCGGCCTGTACAAATCCATCACTGGCGGCATGGCCGCTCTACAGCCCCATCCCTACAAGACTCATCCCGACAACGAGCTTTATCTCACTTATGGTGACATCAATGACTGGCTGTACTACGAGCGCGATGTGCTCGGCATCCTGCTGGAAATCGGCCCCATGGGCATGGCGCGCCATCTGCCGGCGAGCCTTTGGAATATTTTCATGTGGGCCAATCCGGGCGATGTCGCCGCGACGACCGCCAACAATACCGCCGCATGCCTGCATCTTGCCGACCTCGCCGCCAGAGGGGTCCGGAAAGGCGCCATGCCGGTTGTATGATTTGTAAGCGTTCACGACAAGAGCATGGAGACCCCCTTTTTTGAAAAAAGGTAACTGTTCACGGAATACCCGCGGAGAACCTTTTTTGAAAAAAAGGTTCTCCGCACCTCTCCCAAAAACTCTCTATGTTTGGTTTTTTCCCTGATTTTCCCGGCCAGTGGCGGCATTTTTTCCGCCACTGGCCGGGGAGAAGCGGTTATGCGATGAAAATTTTTAGGGAAGGGTGTGGGAAACCCCTTTTTATAAAAAGGGGTTTCCCACTTCCGTGAACGGTTACAAGAAAAGGTTCTCCGCGGGTATTCCCGTAAACGGTTACTATGATTTCCCCTGCCATATCCCCAGTGCCATTTTGTCCATTTTGACAAACCATATTGCTGAAAATCTACAAATATCTGCAACATAAGGCTCAAATCAAGGTTAATTGTAATATAAGTGCATTGAAAGTGAAAAAAAAACTGCTATAATTTAGCCAGAGCTAACCTATGACAGAAGACAATAACCTCAGGATACTGCTCGTCGACGATGACGATGACATAAGGGACGTTTTCGGAGACTTTCTCAGGGAAAAAGGCCATACCGTTTACGAGGCAAAAAACGGGGATCAGGCCGTGGAAGTCGCTGAGAGAGAGACGCCGGATGTTGTATTTATGGACGTAATGATGCCCGTCAAAAACGGGTATGAAGCAAGCCGTCTGATCAGGTCTTCGGAAAAGGCGCGCCGTGCGATCATCGTCATGCTCACCGTCCGGGACAGCACCAATGACAAGCTGAGCGCATATCTGTCAGGCGCCAACAGATTCATGAGCAAACCTTGCGACCTTGACGACCTCGAAAACTGTCTGAAAACAATCGCCAGGCAGAGCAAGGGGCCTAATGGTTTGTCCGAAGACGAAAGCGCTACACAATGCGAAGCCTGAAAGACGCAGGCAAGGCCCGTTTACAATCCACTCCATGACAATCTTGGGAAAAAGCCGTTTCAGTCCGTGCTTTCGTTATAGACTTCGACATTGGGCGGTGCGAACAGATACACGTTGTTGCCGATACACGTCGAATTTCCATTGAGCGCATATACCACGCCATTGAGGAAATGGATATATGATTCGCGGTTATCGGCTGCCAGCTCGTTGACATTGATAATCGTTGGATTGCCGTTTTTAATCTCGTCGGCGATAGTTTTGATATCTTCGAAACTGCGGGGTGAGAAGGCAATAATTTCTTCTCTGTGATATGAGTGCTCGTTGTGCATGGCCATCTCCCCAGTGCCTGACTGATGTATTGTCATTTATGCTTTCAAATATAGTATCCACTAATATAATAGTATTTTTCTATGAATTGTTGCAAAAAAAACTTTCGACACGTCCTTTTGAAACAATATCATGCACGCAGTGCGTCCAAATGAAAAAAAGCCACCATTCTTCCGGTGGCTCTTACCTTATAGGAGGAGTTGCTGTGGCTAGCAGCAACCATGTCACTCTGAGTTACGCGTAAATATCAATATGGCCAGCTTCGGCGATATTGACGAGAGGCTGCACCTGCGCTGTTGCAACTTTCGATACTACATCGAGCAGTCTCATCAGTGTCGCACCCTGCATATATTGGGCGCTTTTCAGGATCGAAGCCATTGACGTGACGCCGGGGTCCATTGAAATCTGTCCCATTTTATCCCACACCCATTCGATTTTGACAAAAAGGATTCACTACGTGCCCTCCGTGGTACGTGAGTGAAGGTAAACATTAGTGACCTCCGTGTCATTATTGTTATCGGCAGGTTTTGGCTGAGACTTAAGCGTTCTGGTGGATAATTTTTGGCACATCCGGCTATGGGGGTACATGTGTGGCGCATCCCTGATCAAAATCCGCCTGACTCATGGCATGGATAGAGCGGGATTATTCGCTTCGCCCAAAGTTACAGCCACCGAAGCAACTGCCGTAACCCTGCGATTATCGGCAAGTGCGTATCGAAAATGCCGGCCGGAGAAAGTTACAGCCATTTGACGGGAACGGGTTTGCGCGGGATGCGTCTTTTGTATCTGTATTTTGGCCAGCCGAGTATGATAGCGGCCTGAAGAGTGTTGAACATCGGCACGCCGAGGGCGGTTTTGATGCTGCGGTCAAACGCGGCGGCTCCGACAAGGTATCCGATCCATGTGGCGCCGAGCCCCATCGAGTTGGCGGCGATCATCATGTGGGTAAGCGCTATTACGCAGTCGTCTTTGCCGATGAACTGCCCAGGGGCGGTATGGGCGATCACGAGCGCGGGAGCATCCCTGAATATGTGATGGTGTGCGTGTCCGGCGGATTTGGCAAAACGTTCCATGCCTTCGCGTGTCTCTCTGAGGGAGTCGGCTTTTTCGTGGCCCGCGAGTGCCTGGACGAATGTCGTGACGGGTTTCGATCCGATGACCGATGAGAGTCCGGCTAATCTGGCAAGTATTTTTTCGTCGGTGCCGTTTATGAGATTACGGTCGGTGATGACGCAGAGATTGACTCCCTGTGCATTGTGGCCGGTGGGGGCATGCGAGGCGATAGTGACGAGTTCTTCGAGGATTTCGCGGGGGATTTCCTGGTCTTTGAATTCGCGGACGCTACGGCGGTTGAGCAGCAGCGATTTAGCCTGCTGATATTCCGGGGGCTGAGGTTCGCCGGCAATGGTATCGAACGTATGGAGTGCGAATTCGTCACAAGTGACGGCATCGGAGGGACATACGGCAATGCAGTGCCAGCACTGGATGCATGATTTCGGATGCGCTATCGACATGGTGTTTCCTCTTTGTTCCAACACTACTGCCGGGCATACCGCGGCGCACATTCCGCATGCCGTGCATTTTTCATTGTCCACTTTGATCATTTCCATCCGCCTCCCGTATCTTTGTCACCGTATTATAACAAATTTCCGGATTTTTCTGAAATAGCTCATATATGATCCGCAAACATGCAACCTGCGAAACGGCAATGCTGTTCCTTAATATAACATATTTGTGACAGGCGGCAGTTTATGGACTGGATGGTCCCGGCAATCATATCCAATTTTATGTGCACCTCGATTCTGTCGTTCATATACCTGTATCTGTATGTGATGTACAGAGAGCGCTTCATGAAGATATGGGGGCTGAGCTGGGTAGTGTATTCCATGAGATATGTGCTGATGATGGCATATCTCGCAACCGGTCTCAGGCAGTACCCGCTGTTCAGCATATTTCTGATCACAAGTCTGATCAACGGCATAATGCTCGTATGGGGCACTTACGCATTTATCGGGCGGCGCACCCCGAGGGGATGGTTTGTTTCGGCGGCCGTCATACTGATCGTCACCACTGTCACGGCTATCGCGCCATCGATACCGGATATGTTCGAGATTGTCCTGATTTTCGAGTATCTCGCGGTGGCGTATATCCTCACTGGCATTTCGCTGATACGGTACCGCAAATCGCGAGAGATGGTTTTCTGTGGAGCGCTTTTCATACTATGGGGCCTGCACAAGGCCGATTATCCTTTTCTGTACGATATCCCGTCCGTCGCGCCGTGGGGATATATGATCGGAGCGATGTTCGAGCTCCTCGTCGCCATGAGCCTGCTGCTGATCTACTTCCAGAGGGTGCGTGGCGAACTGTCGGACCGGGAAAAGCAATATAGCGCCCTCGTCGACGATGCCCCCTTCGGCATCTTCAGAGGCAGCCTGGACAAGGCATTTTTTTCGATGGCCAATCCCGCGCTCGCTCACATACTCGGATATGGTGCGCTGTCACAACTCCTCGGCATCCCGGTCAATTCGCTTTTCGACAATTCCTGCGACAGCCAGATGCTGGCGCGCCGCCTCAGGGAGTCCGGCCGCGTCGACCACACCCTCGTCAGGCTGCGCAAAAAAGACGGCTCCACATTCTGGGCAATCACCACCATAAAGGCAGAGCGCGACCCCTCGGGCGAAATTTCATCCATCGAAGGCATTGTGCAGGACATCACCGAACACAAGGAATCCGAAGACGCCTTCAGAGCTATCATCGAAACCACCATCGGATTCATCGGCACCGACTGCTTCGACAACGCCGCCACCACCATCTGTACATGGTTCGGCGTCAAAGCCGCCGTCATTGTGGAAATCTCACACATCGACAACGCCATAAAACCTCACGCCATCAAATTCGACAGCGCCACACCCGTCAATCCCGACAGATACGTCATCTCATACGATACAGCCTCGGCCATCTCCCGAAAAGGTTTTATCTGCACGGGCAATGAAATTGCCGGCGAATTTCCCGACGAACCGCTTTTTTCGGATTACAAACCCAACGGCTTTACGGCAATCACCCTCACCGGAAAAAACGGCGATCCCATCGGCCTGATCTACTGCGTGTCCGACAGAGAGATCGCACTGCCGGTGAAAATGCGCGAAGCGTTTG
Organism: uncultured bacterium; assembly: GCA_964595945.1. GTDB lineage: Bacteria > UBP15 > UBA6099 > UBA6099 > JAJRTR01 > CAZQSL01. The sequence continues at coordinate 5,415 of CAZQSL010000005.1, read as the reverse complement.
TCATCATCGCCACCCGCACCGCATCCGAACTCGAACGTATCATCGAAGACAACAAACGCTATTATCTCGAAGAGCAGCTCCTGCAAGCTCAGAAAATGGAAGCCGTCGGCCGCCTCGCTGGCGGCGTCGCGCACGACTACAACAACATGCTCGGCATCATCATCGGGTTTGCCAGCCTCGCGAAATCGGATGTGCCCCCCAACTCACCCGCCATCCCCCACATCGACCGCATCACCGACGCCGCCCGCCGCTCACGCGACCTTACTCAAAAACTCCTCTCCTTTTCCCGTAAGGACAAAGTCAAGGTCAGCGCCATCCGCACTTCGGAACTCATCGACCGGCTCATGCCCATGATCCAGCGCTCCATCCCCAAAAACGTCACCCTCTCAAGCGAATGCCCCCAGGACTCCGTGATCAAAACCGACGAAAACCAGATGCTCCAGGTACTGCTCAACCTCGCCAATAACTCAGCCGACGCCATGCCCGCCGGCGGCTCCATTTCCATCACCTGCTCCACCACATCACTCTCCGAATCAGCCTCCGCACAATACGTCAACCTCAAACCCGGCGCCTACTGCACAATCGAAATCACCGACACTGGCACAGGCATCCCCCCCAACATCATCAAAAAAGTCTTCGACCCCTTCTTCACCACAAAAGAAAAAGACAAGGGCACCGGCCTCGGCCTCGCCACCTCGCTCGCCATCGTACAGAGCCACAACGGCCACATCCACATCGTCAGCCGCCCCGGCAACGGCACCACCATGAAAATCTTCCTGCCAGCCATCAACATCTCTGCCGCCAGCGAAGATTCCGATGAAGACCTGCCCGCAAAATCCCCTGCCGTACTCGTCGTAGACGACGAAATTTCAATACTCCGCATCACCACGATGATGCTCGAAAAAGCCGGGTTCTCACCCTTCACCGCCGAATCCGGCGAAATAGCCATCGACCTGTACAAAAAATACAGACACGACATATCCATCGCCATCATCGACCTCCTCATGCCACGCATGGACGGTTTCGATACTTACAGACAGCTCATGCAAATCGACCCAGCCCTGAAAGTCATCTTCATCTCAGGCATCCCCCGCAACGCGGCCACTTTCGAAGAACGCAACATCTCCGGCGCCACTTTCCTCGTCAAACCCTTCTCCTTCGCAGACATCACTACCGCCATCGCCAGTCTGTCTGCCGCCACTGACTGAGCGTTTTCCCAAAAACATAACGACAGTATTATTCCGTTTTCCCGCAATATCCCCGTACCCGGATCACCAATTTCCAAAGCCGCCTGCCACAACATCGCCATATCCCGTTTATCGGGTTTATTCCGTCGTTACAGACGACAAGCATATTTTCTATCCCGAATTTAACTCAGACTCCTGAAGCAAACTGCGTGCGGCGAAAAAGCGGCAACTATTTTGGGAAATGTTATTGCTTACTGATAGTGTAGAGGTGATATAATAACTCCCTAAGTTGTACAGGTAACCGCCATGCGAAATGGCAGGAAACCTATGACCCGAGTGTTTGAAGCTGAAAGGCAAAAAAATAAGTACTTTTCAGTAAATCTTGCGGTAAAACTCCGCGAAAAGGGGGGTAATAATGAGCAAGGAAATCAGAAAGGTAGCCGTGCTTGGTTCCGGTGTTATGGGGAGCGGTATAGCGTGTCATCTCGCTAACTGCGGGATACCGTGTTACATGCTGGACATAGTGCTTCCGCTCAGTGATGAGGACAAGGCCAACGGCGTATCCGAAACAGATCCGGCCCACAAAAACAAACTTGCTGTGGGTGCGCTCGAAAAATGCCTCGCTGCCAAGCAGCCGATGGCTCCACTTTATGTCAAATCAAATGCGCGGTTCATTACTCCAGGCAATTTCGAAGACGATCTGCCCAAGCTCGCGGAGTGCGACTGGGTCATCGAAGTCGTCAAGGAAGACCTTGCGGTCAAAAAAGCGCTTTTCGCCCGCATTGCAGAATTCATGAAACCAGGCGCGATCCTGACTTCCAACACATCGGGCCTGCCGATCAGCGAAATGTCCGCTGACATGTCGCCCGAGATGAAGAAAGGATTCTTCGTCACCCACTTCTTCAATCCCGTCCGCCACATGAAACTCCTTGAATTTATCGTCGGCGAAGAAACCGACATGGAAACAGTGAAATCCGTCGCCGCGTTTTCCGAACGCGTGCTCGGCAAAGGCGTCGTATACGGCAAGGACACGCCCAACTTCGTGGCCAACCGCATCGGCATCTACGGCATCATGTCGACCATCAAGCACATGCAGGACCTCGGTCTGCGCATCGACGAAATCGACGCAATCGCCGGCCAGCCGATGGGCCGCCCGAAATCCGCTGCCTTCCGCACAGCCGACCTCGTCGGACTCGACACCTTCATGCATGTCGCCAAAACTGTCTATGACCTCTGCCCCAATGACGAGGAGCGCGATGCCTTCAAGGCCCCCGAATGGATCGACACTATGGTCCAGAACGGCTGGCTCGGCAACAAGTCCAAACAGGGTTTCTATAAAAAGGAATTTATCGACGGCAAAAAAACTTTCTTCGTCCTCGATTACAAAACCCTCGAATACATCCCGAGCGAAAAACCGAAATTCGACATCCTCGCGGCAGCGAAAAAACTTCCCACACTCGGCGAAAAGATCGCGAAACTCATCAGCGGCGACGACAACGTATCACAGTTCGCATGGCGCGTAGTCCGCGACGTGACGATCTACTCCTGCAACCGCATCCCCGAGATCGCCGACGACGTCGTCAATGTCGACAACGCCATGAAATGGGGCTTCGGATGGGAAATGGGTCCGTTTGAAACAGCCGACGCAATCGGCATCAAAGACCTCGTAAAACGCATCAAGGCCGACGGCCTCAAAGTCCCGCCGCTACTCGACAAAGCCTCCAAAGCCGGCGGATTCTACAAAAAAGCCGGCCTCAAAAATACCTACTACGACATGCCCTCGCTTTCCTACAAGGAAGTCCCGGCAACCAATCTCACGATCAATCCCGCCACCGTCAGCGCCCACACCCTCGACGCTGTCAACTTCACAACCAATCCCGGCTCGTGGAAGATCAAAATCACCGACCTGCGGGATGCCGGCAAGATCATCAAGAGAAATTCCGGCGCCACTCTCCTCGACATGGGCGACGGCGTCGCACTCCTCGAATTCCACAGCTACAAAGGCATGAATCCCATCGACGAAGATGTCATGACAATGATGAAACAGTCTGTCGACATCGTGCAGGACAAAGGTTTTTACGGACTCGTCATCGGCAACGAAGGCCAGAACTTCTCCGTCGGCGCCAACCTCATGATGATCCTCATGGCCGCAAAAGCCAAAAACTGGAAAGCCCTCGAAGACGCCATCAACGACCTCCAGCAGGTCAACATGAAAATGAAGTACTCCCCATTCCCGGTCGTCACCGCCCCCTTCTCGATGGTACTCGGCGGCGGCTGCGAAGTCACCATGCACGGCGACGCGATCTGCGCGGCAGCCGAAACCTACATCGGCCTTGTCGAAGTCGGCGTAGGCGTCATCCCCGCTGGCGGCGGCTGCAAGGAGTACCTCATCAGAAACATCGAAGCGACTCTCGACAACCCCTATCTCCCCAACACGTTTAATTTCCTTCGCAAGGCATTCGAAAACATCGCCATGGCCAAAGTCGCAATGAACGCAAAAGAAGCCATGGAACTCAACATCCTGCGTCCCACCGACAAAATCTGCCTCAACAAGGACTACCTCCTCAACGACGCAAAACAGATGGTCCTCGGCATGCACCGCGCCGGATATACCCGCAAGAGCCCGCGCAATGACATCAAACTCCTCGGCAGTCCCTACTACGCCGCAGTCAAAAACGTGATCTGGACTATGAAGCTCGGCGGCTATATGTCCGAACATGACCAGATCATCTGCGAAAAAATCGGCAAAATCCTCACAGGCGGCGACATCCCGCTCAACACCGTTGTCGACGAACAGTATATCCTCGACCTCGAACGAGAAGCCTTCGTCAGCCTCTGCGGCATGGAAAAGACCCAGGACAGGATCGAATACATGCTCAAAAACAACAAGCCGCTCCGCAACTGATGACACGGAGGCGGAAACTACACTTTATTGAGTCCAATGGAGGATTTCATGAATAGAGATGCGGTAATAGTTGCAGCGGCAAGAACCGCGGTGGGAAGAGCCAAAAAAGGCACCCTTCGCGAAACAAGAGCAGACGATCTCGCCGCCATAGTCATAAATGAAGTGATCAATAGAGCCGGAATAGACAAAACAGAAATCGAAGATGTCATCCTCGGTTGCGCCATGCCCGAAGGCCAGATGGGCATGAACCTCGCCCGCATTGCTTCCCTGTGCGCCGGCCTCCCCGTCGAAACATCAGCCATGACCGTCAACCGGTTCTGCGCCTCAGGCCTCGAAGCAATCGCCATCGCAGCCGCCAAGATCAACTCCGGCTCACTCGACATCGCCATCGCCGGCGGCGCCGAATCCATGAGCGCTGTCCCCATGGGCGGCTTCACCCCCGAAATCAACCTTCGCCTCGTCGAAGAATTCCCCGAAGCATACATCCCCATGGGCCTCACAGCCGAAAACGTCATCGAACGCTACGGCATCACCCGCGAAGCTCAAGACGAATTCGCCTACAACAGCCACATGAAAGCCGTCGCGGCTATCGAAAAAGGCGCCTTCAAAGAACAAATCGTCCCCGTCACCGCCCGCGTGCCCAAAGGCGCAGGCTGGGAAGAAGTCACCTTCGACACCGACGAATGCCCCCGCCCAGACACCACTCTCGAAGGCCTCGCAAAACTCAAACCCGCCTTCAAACAGGGCGGCTCCGCCACCGCCGGCAACTCCTCTCCCATGAACGATGGCGCCGCAGCCGTCCTCATCATGAGCCGCGAAAAAGCCGAAGCTCTCGGCCTCAAACCCCTCGCCGTATTCAAAGCCTATACCACCGTCGGCGTCAACCCCGATGAAATGGGCGTCGGCCCCAAATTCGCCATCCCGAAACTACTCGAAAAAGCAGGCCTCACCAAAGACGACATCGACTTCTACGAAATCAACGAAGCCTTCGCCTGCCAGTCCATCTACTGCGTCAGCGAACTCGGCCTCGACACATCCAAAGTCAATGTCAACGGCGGCGCCATCGCACTCGGCCACCCGCTCGGCTGCACCGGCGCAAAACTCGCCACCCAGATCATCTACGCACTCAAGGACTCCGGCAAAAAATACGGCGTCGTCTCCATGTGCATCGGCGGCGGCATGGGCGCAGCCGGACTTTTCCAACGCGAAGCCTGATCCTCTACTGCCTCCCTCGCTATCTGCTACTTGACAGAAGATGTTTGAAAAATGCGTAAGCGTTCACGACAAGAGCATGGAGACCCCCTTTTTGAAAAAATGGGGTCT
>CAZQSL010000004.1:0-64394 GCA_964595945.1 uncultured bacterium | reverse complement strand
CCAGGGCGGCAACGCCTGCCAAGTCTCAGGCAAAACCGGAAGCGGCGGACAAACCTCGCGGACAGAAAACTCTCAAACCTCTCAAACTCGAAGTCAAACCTGCGCCAGGCACTCCGGTTTCTTCCGTTGTCAGATCAAAGGACACCATCATCGCCACGGTGCTGGGAGAGCGTAACGTACCGGTGTCCGAGACGATGGTGCAGGTCAGGATAGTCAACGCGGGTGATATCCCAGGCGCGTTCCTTGCCGTCAAAAAAGACAAGACCGACGCTGACTCCGGGCCCGTGCAGCTCAAGCTCAAAACAGACGCCAACGGACAGCTTTCGGTATTTTTTGTCCGTGCGCCCAGGGTCGCCGCCAACATCGTCGAGGTCTCTGTCGAGGGCCTTCCGCCTCAGGTGATCGAAGACAACACGGTTGCTGCCAAAGTGTCCACAATCAATCTGCTTACCAAAAATGACAAGTACACTGCCGGCAGGGAGTATGAATTCAGCGCGACCGCATTCGATGTATTCGGCAATCCGGTCGTTGGCGAGGAAGTATCCTATTCGTTGCAGATACAGACGCCGTCCGAATGGGAGGTTGTCGATAATTCCAATGTCCGTATCACCGGTGACGGCCTGTCGAAAACGACGCTCAGGATGCCGACTCGCGGCAACGCGCGAGGCCGGGTCGAAATCTCGTGCAAGGCGTCGGACTGCGTGTTGTATGAAGAATTCAACATAGTGCCGGGCCGTGCGGCATCGACGCTTTTCATCCCCGGTGGCGGCGAGGTCGCCCCAGGCGAGCCGTTTGCTCTGAAGATCAGATTTCTCGATGAATATGATAATCCAATAAACGGCATCGAGGCGGCAGTACAGTTGCTCGAAGGAGCGGGCTGGTCGGTCGATCCGTCTTCGCCAGTCTTGACTGGCGAAGACGGAGGCGTGACCGTGACCGTGACGCCTCCGCCGGACGGCAATTCGAGAGCCGTGCTCGCTCCGCTGTCCGATTATTCGCCTGAGGGCGGGATCGATACCGCGGTTTTTACTACTGCCGAAGCCACGCAGGCCGCTGTTTCGCCATCTCCGATGACCGATGTGTTCGCACCCATGTCCAACACCGTTTCACCGGCCGAAATCAACTCTTATTTCGGAGACGACGACATCGAGACAGCTTCTGATGCTGTCACGGAAGTTGCAGTCGTGACGGGCGCCGGGTTGACTGAGCCTGTCGTGGACGTGGTTGAAGTCATTTCCGGCACTGATGATTTTTCCTCCATCGAGATCGACGAAAACGCCGATCTGTCGGGGATTTTCGATGATATCGACGAGGATACGACTGTCATTCAGGTGGAAGAGCCGGCGCTGATGGAAGATGCCGGGACTTCCCGGAACGGTTTTTCGCAGATCGAGGAAATGATGGCATTCGAGTCCGACGATGTGCCGGGTGATCCTCAGCCATCAATTGTGATAGAAGATGATTATAACGAATCTTTTACACTCAAGGGGTCGGGTGTTGCCGAGGCTCATGGCGAATTCGAGGGGCTCAAGGGTGGCGCCGATGCGCTCGAAGACCTGTATGGCGATTTCGGCGGTGAGGCGTCCATGCCGGTGTCCGAAGACGATTCGTTTGCCGTGAGACACGCAGATGACGAGATCGCTCCGGTGACTACTGATCATGGCAATATGTTTGATTTTATGGAGTCTATGCTCGACGCGGGAGAGCCGCAGACTGTTGCCGCTGAACATTTCCAGACGGTTGATCTCACGCCTGTCACGTCCGGGCAGCAGTCAGCCGACGCTTTTGCCGCGTTTGAAGATGACGAGAACTATCAGGGTTCGGATTTTATGGATTCAGCCGCTCCGGCAGTGGACTCATGGCAGGCGGAAGACGCTTGCCCGGCAATGCCAGCCGCCGCGCCTCTGGAGGATTTTTCGGCTCCCGCGGGCGATGATCCTTACGGGTATGACATGGCAGCGGCACCGTCTGATGCGTCCGCCGCCTATGACGCGGCGGACGGTTTCGCAGCCCCGGCGGATGATACATTCGGTATGGACTCAGCCGCTCCGGCAGCGGACTCATGGCAGGCGGAAGACGCTTGCCCGGCAATGCCAGCCGCTGCGCCTCTGGAGGATTTTTCGGCTCCCGCGGGTGATCCTTACGGGTATGACATTGCAGCGACACCGTCTGATTCGCCTGCCGCCTATGACGCGGCGGACGGTTTTGCAGCCCCGGCGGATGATACATTCGGTATGGACTCAGCCGCTCCGGCAGTGGACTCATGGCAGGCGGAAGACGCTTATCCGGCAATGCCAGCCGCTGCGCCTCTGGAGGATTTTTCGGCTCCCGCGGGCGATGATCCTTACGAATATGACATTGCTGGCACTTCCAATCCCTATGGGTCCTATGACAGCGTATCGTCGTTCGACAGTACGGACCAGCCGGTCAATCCCGGTTTTGAAGATGAATCAACCGGGTTCGACATGCCGGCGGCCGAGCCTGGCAAACGAGGCGGCATATACAATTATTCACCTGACAAGCAGATCGAAGAGGAAACATTTCCCGATCTGCCGGCGGTGGGCGACACGAAATCGGATGCCGGATACAACAGCTTTTATCTGGATACCGAGTCTATGCCTCCGGTAGAGACTCCGCAGGAACCCGTCTCCGATTATTCGGCATGGGATGCCGGCGCGGGGAGTTATTCCGACGATGCGTTTGGATTTGCCGCAGAAGAACCGATGGCGGCAGACACGCAGGATACGTATGGATCGGACACGTACTCTGCGCCGCCGGCTGATGGAACTGCATCCCATGTCATGATGGGAACTGACATACCGGCATCGGATACCGGATTTGACGCAGATGACGGATATGGCGAGGATTACACCGACATCCAGACATCCGCACCGGCTGATTATGATAATGCCCCTGCGTTTGCCGGTGTTGCCGACCCAACGGTGAAACTTGAAATGGATACCTCGCAACGCACCTGTCACGCTCTCGAAATCCTGCCGCTGCACGTCCGGGTGACCGACATGCAGGGGCGCCCGTCGGCGGCTGATTCGCCTGTTGATTTTTCTATCGAAGACGAAATCGGCGCGGGCGCGGACAGCGTGTTTCTCGAATCTGACGACTCGGTGGCCGGCAAGACATGGAAAGCCGAACCCGATCTTTCGGGAGAGGTGACCGCGCGGCTGAAAGCCTCCGGAAAAACCGGCGTGCTCATGCTGAGAGTGGCATGCGCGGGAGTGGAGGAAATAATAAATGTGACTATTGCGCCCGGGATGGTAGACACGATAGCCGTCACTGCCGATGACTCGTTCGTCACTCCCGGCGGCACGATCGGCATCGTGGCAAAGGCGCTCGACGCGGCGGGCAATCCCGTTGCAGGCGAGTCGGTGACATTTATGATCAGCGAATTCACTGGAGCCGCCGGACAACTCAGCGAAACCGCAAGCGTGACGACAGACAAAAACGGCATGGCTGTAGTACAATATACAGCGTCTGGACATTCCGGCGATTCGGTCACGATATCGGCCGCCAATCCGAATGTCAGCCCGTTCTCGGTCACACCGTCAACGGTCGTGGTGAGCGCTGCCGGAGCGGCGGTCCACGAAGGCCCCGCCGGCGCTCCAGGCGATACACCGATAACACAATATGGCGCGGAAGGAGGCTTTGCCCCTGCCGCCGACTACTCCGCCGACAGTTACGCGGCGGAAGAAATGGACAATTACGTGAGCGAACAGGACACTCCAGTTGCCGGACATGAAGACCCGCAATACAGTGCGGCGCTTAACGACGTACCGCCGCCGGTACAGGACGACGACCAGTTCTCGTCACTTTCATTTGACGGGACCGAAAGCGCTTTGACGGAATATCTCGATGAGCAGCAGGGCGATCCCTATGCCGAACCGGTGTTTGACGTCAAGGTCGGCCGCAAACCTGTCGTCGAACTCAAGGACATGCTGCCGAAATTCATAAAGCTTGGCGTGATCGCGGGCATTTTGCTCACGCTGCTTGTCTCGGGACTCGTGAGCTACAAGTATGTTATGTTTAGCTGGTACTACAAACAGGCGATGACGAACGGCAAAAACGGCAACTATACAGTCGCGCTGTCATTTGCCCAAAAGGCCAATTCATTCGATCTCCCCAACGAAGTGAGGCCACAGGTGTGGATCGCGAGAATCAAGAAAATCGAAGCGGAAAACGCGATCAGGCAGGGGAATATGAACCTTGCCACTTCGAGTCTCGTCGAAGCGATCAACGCAAACGACGACATTCTGAAAAATTCCCCGACTGGCGAGTTTGCGGCGGAAGTCCATTATGACAAAGCCCAGTGCTACGAACTGATGAACAACTATTGCTCCGCAATCGCAAGCTATCGCCAGACGCTGGTAAACGATCCGAAGTATTCGGCCGCGACAAGCCGCATCACCTCGCTTGAGGAGACGCTCCGCGAGCAGGGCAAGACCTGCCGGTAATATCACTTGTAAGGAGAATGTCAAAGTGGCTATCAACAGGAAAATAGTCGGATACAGTCTCGGAGCGGCAGTACTCAGCGCCCTCGGCTACAAGGCTGGCCGCGCCATAATCGAATCGCGCACCCAGAAAAATTCGGCCGCGCGGGAGAGCGCACCGGCGAAGAAAGACCGTGGCATAGCGACCGTCGAATGTCCCACTTGTGGCAAACCCGTCAGGGAATACGAGTTCTACTGCCCGTTTTGCGGCGGCGGCATGAAACAGGACAGAGAGTGACGGCAGCGAGGTCCGCATGGTGTTGTGCCAACTGTTGAATTTATTCAGGGCTGATAATATCATTACAATGCCTGTTTAGAATTGTCTGAAAAAGGAAAGTAGATAATAAGGCAGCGCTGGGCTGTGCCGGGTGTTTTGCGGCATGTCCATCGGTATATGGGGATAATCGTCATATTATGAATATTCTGGTCTGTGACGACAGTCAGGTCATCAGGAGTTTTCTGGAAGATATACTCGTTACCGGAGGATATAGCGTCTCCACGGTATCCAATGGCATCGAGTGTCTTGATATCCTCAAAAAAAAGAAGTTCGACCTGCTCTTCCTCGACATCGATATGCCCAACCTGAGCGGCTTGCAGGTATGCCGTATGCTGCGCAACGATACGTCATTCCGCTCGCTGCCTATCATCATGCTCACGGCACGCGATACCAGGAAGGACAAATCGTGGGGCTTGCAGACAGGTGCCAACTCCTATATCACCAAACCGTTCGATCCCGACACCCTGCTGCGCACCCTTACCGAAACGATGGAGAGAGTCGCCGTAGACAATCCCGTCGACGACGGCCGCGAAACTCTTGACATCAAGGTCGACAACGAAGAAGACATCATCTTCAAGGCGGGCGAACTGCAGGAAGCCCAGCTCTTCAGAGTCACGACGATCAACCGTATCCTCAACATAGCAAACACACCCGAAGGCAGCGCGCGCGACCTTTCCACCGTATGCCGCCTGATGTCCGAAATATTCGCATCCATCATCGACTTCGACCTCGCTACTTTCATGATCGCCGAAGAAGACCGCATGAGAATGTTCGTATCGGTCAACCGCCCGATCACACGAGACTTTTTCATCCGCACGAAACGCGTCATGATGCAGGAGTACCGCACGCGCCTCAAGGACCCCAATTACGAATTCGACAGCGTCGACGTCGACCTGCAGGACCCCGAGCACAACATGCTCAAGGACAACGGCGCCGACAAACCCCACGGGATATTCAATCACGTCCTCGAATCAAACGGCGAACTATTTGGCATGATTACCCTCTCTCGCGGCAAAAAGGGGCACTTCAAACAGGACGAAATCGACACCTTTTCCATCGTGGCCAATCCCGCATCGCTCGTCATCGACAACGTCAGAATGTTCGAGACCATCAAACGTTTCGCCGTCGCCGACGGCCTCACGGGAGTCTACAATCACAGATATTTCCAGGAACAGCTCGAAAAGGAATACAGCCGCACGAAACGCTTCAACCTGTCTCTTTCCGTCATATTGCTCGACATTGACAATTTCAAACTGGTGAATGACAATTACGGGCATCAACAGGGTGATGCAGTGCTGAAGGGAGTCGCGTCGATACTGAAAAAGAGCGTACGCGACATCGACCTCGTCGCAAGATACGGTGGCGAAGAATTTGCCGCAGTATTGCCCGAGACACCCAAAAAGAGCGCGCTTGTCGTGGCCGAACGCATGCGCAACTCGATTGCCACCCACAAATTCAAATGCAAACAGATCGGCAATCTCGAAGTACGGGCCAGTTTCGGCGTGGCGGGCTATCCCGACGACGATATTGTCACGAGACTCGACATGATAGCCAAAGCCGACGAAGCCCTGTACAGAGCAAAGAAAAAAGGCAAGAATATGGTCTGCCTCTACAGTCCCGAAGGGAACGATAGCTAAATGACCGACGCCCCAACAATCCTTGTTGTGGACGACAGCCACGTCGTCGTCGAAGCCGTACGCGACGCGCTTGTATCCGATGGCTACAACGTATGCGTCGCCTATGACGGACTCGAAGCACTTGACGTTCTCAAACTTCAGCAAGTCAACATGATCATCCTCGATATCGACATGCCGAGAATGAATGGCTACCAGCTCTGCAAACTCCTCAAACGCGACCCCAACTACCGCAGTATCCCCATCGTGATGCTCACCGCCAAGTCATCGGAACCAGACAGAATCTGGGGACTCAAGGCCGGCTCCGATGAATTTCTCACGAAACCATTCAACTACGCGAAAATCAAGGAAGCCATGAAGAGATTCATCTAATTTCCGAAAAGGCCGATCCGGCGTCCGCCGGCTGCCGTTTTGCAGGCACGCGAGACACATCAGGGCGGTCGAGTGAAAAATGTCATTCATTACGCAGCAACAACTCGTAAAATTCCGCGACCTCATATTCAGGGAGAGTGGCCTGTGGTTTAACGACTCTAAACTCACCATCCTCTCGAACCGCATACAGACCCGTCTCAAGGAAACAGCCACCGAAGACCCCGATCTATACTTCATACGCATCGGATCGTCGGATGACCGCGCCGAACTCGAAACACTCATCAACATCGTCACCACCAACGAAACATACTTCTATCGTTGCGAGTCGCAAGTCGAGAGTTTCAGAAATATCATCATCCCCAGGATCGTCGAGGAAAAAATCGCCGCCGGCGACCGACGCATCCGGATATGGAGCGCGGGCTGTTCCACCGGCGAAGAGCCTTACACGCTCGCCATGTGCATGCTCGAAGAGGTGCGCTTCCATGCAATATGGGACCTGTCAATCTATGCCACCGACATCTCTACCGAAGTCCTCACAAAGGCTCAGACGGGCGTGTACAACAGACGTTCGGTCGACAAACTGCCCCAGGATTATCTGGAAAAGTATTTCATGAAAAAAGATGAAAGATATATTATTAGCAATGCTGTAAAAAAGCTTGTAGAATTTGACTATGCGAATCTGATCGACGCCTACTATGAAAACGGCTTCGACATAATCTTTTGCAGAAACGTACTTATCTACTTCAAGGATGAGTCGAAAATGGAAATACTCGCGAAATTCCATGACTCACTGAATGATGGAGGATACCTTTTTCTCGGACCCACCGAATCGATCCGCGGACTCGCTGACGGATTCAGAATGCTGACACTCAAGGACTCGGTGGCCTTCCAGAAAATCCCAAGGTAAGGACTGATGGCAAAATCATTCAAAAATGCAAAAACCATCAAACTCTTCCTTGATGAATGCAGGGAATATCTCGACACGCTCGATCAGGACCTGGTCGCGCTCGAACAGGGCGACATCGACGAAGAACTGCTCAAACGAATCTCACGCACCGTCCATACGCTCAAGGGTTCTTCGGCCATGCTCGAATATAACGAGATCGCCGAGATTTCGCATGCCATAGAAGATGTGCTCGATGAGTTCAAGAAAGAATTGCCCAATGTCAATCACGTGCATCTCGATCAGATTTTCACCCGCGCCGATGCTATCAAGACACTTGTCCACCAGATAGAGTCAGGCTCTTATGGCACGATAGGCGCCGGGGCAGCCACGGCGGCAGCATCAGAGCCGGAGCCTCCCGTAGCGTCCAAGTCTGACACGCTCAAATCCAGCCCGGCTCCGCCGACTGCCCCTCCCGCACGGGCTTCGGAGGTTTCGACTCATCTCACGCGGTCGGATATGTTCGAAATTGCCAAGGAAAAGATGATCGCTTGCCTCGAACGCCCCTTTTCCATATTCACCGAGATCGACGGCAAGTATATCGTCGCCGATGAAAACGCGGACAATGACGATTTTTACTCGAAGATTTTTTCATCCATATCTTATCTGCAACGTTCGCTCGTCTGCTATGGCGAACCCGTCATCAACGAAATCCTCGCATGGCTCCTCATCCTCAAGGAAGGTGTCAAGGCGGGCAAGGTCACCAGGGACCTCGACACGCTCGACGTCATATTCAAGGCGACGGCGCACATCAAGGCGATAATCGACACCAAGACGGCCGGGCGTCCGCCGGAGTCTGCTCCCGACGTCACTTCCGCACTGAAAAAAATCAACGAGCTTATCGCTCCCGTTCGCCGCGACAGGGATTACATCACCATTGATTCCGCCGAGGGCATTTTCGAGCATCTTGTCATCCCCGACGATATCCGGCGTCATTTCCGTCCGTTCGAAAAACGAAGTGTCGCCAAAGCGCTGATCGACTCAAACAATGTTTTCACTTTCCGCATGGAATTCAAAAAAAACGAACTCAGCGATCTCGCGTCGATGAGCGAGTTTTTCCGTCCCATGTGCGAAGACGGAGCCATAATTGCCGCCTTTATCCTCATCGATGGAGGCGGCGCGGTCGCTACGGATGCCCTCTACCGTTTCTGGCTGGTCTATGAAACCAAGAAAAATCTCGAAGAGATAAAGTCAAAGCATAAATTCCTCACGAAAGTCGGCGGCATCACGACGGGCCTTATCGACCTCATGACGCCGGCGTCCGAATCGAAGCCGAAAGATGAGCCGGGCCAACCCTCTGCCGCTGATGCGTCCGTGTCCCCGCCGCCTGCGGCTGCGAGGAAAACACCACCTGTCCCCGGAAAAAAAACCTCGGGGCGCGAGTCCGATACAACGGTGCGCGTCGACACGGGCAAACTCGATATCCTCGTCGATCTCATTGCGGAACTTGTCATCAGCAACAACAAACTCGAACAGGAAATCAAACGGCTCAAATCAGGTGTCAACCAGCTCGGCGAACTGCTCGATACGATCAAGTTTTCGGCAAAGACCGAAGGATTTGCAGGAGACGCCATTTCTCTCGACGACCTCATGGCGCCTTTTGCCGCGCTGGGCATTGACCGCGCGGTGAGCGACGATCCCATTTCGATGCAGAGTTTCCGCGAGCTTCACACCATTCGCGAAAACACGCTAAAACTCTTCGACATGGAGCTTGCCAAAGAGCGGATAATGCTCAATGTGCTTTCCACCACTTCCGGCCTGAAGTCGGAATTCGATCTCCTGTTCTCGGAATTTCTCACCGACTCCGTCAATATCAGCCGCATGATCGAAGAACTTCAGGATGAGACGATGAAGCTGCGGATGCTGCCAATTTCCGGCGTCTTCAGCAAATTCCCCCGCCGGGTGCGCGACATCGCCAAAAATCTCGGCAAGCGTATCAACTTCAAAATCGAGGGCGAAGACACGGAACTCGACAAGACGCTGATCGAAGAAATCGAAGACCCGCTCCTCCACATCATCAGGAATTCCGTCGATCATGGAGTCGAAACCGAGGCCGACCGCCGCACTCATGGCAAAGACCCAACTGGCACTATCTGGGCGCGAGCATATCACGAAGGTAATTCCGTTGTCATCGAAGTCGAGGACGATGGCCGTGGCATCGATCCCGAAAAGGTCAAACGCAAGGCGATGGAAAAACGCCTCATTTCCAAAGAGGAATCCGATCAGATGGATTTGCGCGAGGCGCTCAATCTGATATTTATACCCGGCTTCAGCACGGCCGAAAAAGTGTCTGACCTGTCTGGCCGCGGCGTTGGCATGGATGTCGTGAAATCTTCCATCACCAAGCTCAAGGGCACGGTGGAACTCGACTCCAGGGTGGGCCGCGGGACTAAGTTCAAGCTCAGGCTGCCCCTTACGCTCGCCATCATCCAGGCGATGATAGTGAAGTGCTCTGATCAGAAATTCGTCATACCGATGGACCCCATCGAACTCACTGTCCAGCTTACGCGCTCTGACATCTACCGTGTCGAGGGCAAGCAGGTTTTCAAATATCAGGACCTCGTGCTGCCGCTCGTGCATCTGCGTGATATTTACGATCTGCCGGAAGGCTCGCTCCAGAATACATTCCCCGTTGTCATATTCGGCACCGGCGACAAGAAAATAGGGCTCATCGTCGACGAAGTGCTCGAAAAGCAGCAGGTCGTCATCAAGTCGCTCGGCGCTTTCCTCGGTGATGTGAAACATATCACCGGCGCGACGATTTTTGGCGATGGCTCTATCGCGATGATCCTCGATGTCGCGACCATCATGCAGTCCATCCCCTATCTCCAGAAGCGCGCCGATCTGTCGATGCACGATCGCACGACGGCCAAGAACCAGATCGCGGTACTGCTTGTCGATGATTCGCTTTCGGGACGTATCGCGCAGCGTGAAATGCTCGAGCGTATCGGCTATACCGTCGAGCTCGCCTCGTCGGGCATGCAGGCGCTCAACAGGCTTTCCGAACGCAAGTTCGATGTCATCGTCACTGACATAAACATGCCGCGCATGGACGGCTACGAATTCACCCTCAAGGTGCGCTCCATGCCCGAGACGAGGCGCATACCTGTCGTCATGGTCACATCGGATATCCGCAACGCCGACCGCAACAGGGCCTACGATGTCGGCATCAACGAATTTCTCGCCAAGCCGTTTACCGAAGACGACCTGCGGGCCGCCATCGAAAAACACACGAGGTTATACTGAGCTATATGAAACAGACCGAACTCGAATCATTTTTCAATTCGCTCACGACGCAGGATGACCAGCAGATCGACATGCGGTTCAATCTGCAGAGCGTGCTGTGGTTCAAGCTCGGTTCGGAAGAATATGCCATCAAGGTGGAAGACGTGCAGACGGTACTCGACGAATTCGCAGTCACGCCAGTCCCCAACACGCCGCGGTTTGTGCAGGGAGTCATCAATCTGCGCGGCAATATCATACCGATAATCGACCTGCGCGAAATGTTTCAGTTGCCAGATGTCAACAGTGCGAAACAAAGGGTGATAGTGCTCGAAGTCCGGGAGCTTGCCATGCTCAAGGTGGGTATCCTTGTGGATGACGTGCGAGAAGTCCTCGACATGGATTTCGCCGAACTCCAGACCCAGCTGCCATCGCTTTCAGGACTCGGCATCGAATATGTCATGGGTGTCTATCGCACGGAGCATCATGTTATAATTCTCGCGGATACGGTGAAAATCATTCAGATAGCGCAGGAAATGATCAGCAAATATTCCTGATCACACAGGGAGGCAGATAAATATGGAATCAAAACATTGCATCAGAAAAAAAATGATCAAGGCTTTCGTCGGACTGATCGCGGCCGTGTGTCTTTTTGTGGCGGCGGGCGGCGCGCTCAATCACAAAACTCTCACAAGCATCACCGAAAAACTCTCAAAAAGCATTATCTCGAACAAGGCCAACAACGCCCTTCGCTCGATCGACAACCTCAAGGGGAAACACGCCCAGTACCTCATGTCGATAGATACCTCGCTGTCGCAATTCCTCGGCATGCCGGCCGATGTGTCGGCCGAGTACGATCTTGCCCTTGAAGAAACCGGCAAAGCGCTCAAGCAGCTCAATGATACCGCAATGCCGACTTCCGACGACAAGACTCACTCCCAGAACGCTCTCGACAGCTTCAACAAATACAAAGCCATTTATCTCAAAATCCAGAAAGCCAAAAGCGACGGCGACAACGACAGCGCCGTCTCTCTCTCCACCGACAGGGTTTTCTCCAACACTCTTGACGAGCGGATCGCAAAAGAACTCAACGCCATTACAAAAAACAACAAGGTCGACGAAAAGGGACTCGCCAACGAAATCCTCGAAGCAAGCCTCAAAATCACCATCATCACCTGCACTGTCATCATCAGTGTCATAGTATTCACATTCATCATCATCGGCCTCATCACCAAACACATGGGGCAGGGACTCGAACAGTGTGTGGAAATCGCTCTCAAACTCTCGGAGGGCGACCTTACGCAAAAGCCCCCCTTCATCCCCAACTACATCGCCGGCGAACACAGCGAGATCGGGCACCTCTATCACACCATGGCCGCCATGAGTGACAAGCTCAACAAAATGATGGGGCAGATCAACGTCTCCGCCAACCGCGTCAACAAGAGCGCGTCTGAAATCAAGGAATCCAGCGAGTATATCCTCAATGGCACACGAGATCAGAACGTTTCCATCGACGACGCCTCGAAAAGCGTCCAGCAGCTCACTCAGGCAATCGACTCGATCGCCGAAAACTCAAAGGAGATGAATGCCTCGGTAATCGAGACCACTTCGTCGGTCGACAACATGATCGAAGCCATCTACCGCATAAACGAAGCCGTCGCCGAACTCACCAGCCAGGTTTCCAACACCACGGCGGTCATAGCCGAAATGTCGGCATCGACCGCTCAGGTCAACAACAGCGCAAGCGCCATGTCCGAAGCCGTCCAGGAAACCTCGTCCACCATACAGCAAATGCTCGCATCCATCGAAGAGGTTTCCCTCTCGGCAAAAGACATGGACAAATCAGTCAACGCAGCGTCATCCATCGTCGAGGAAATGCTCATGTCCACAGTCGACATGTCCGGTTCGATCGACTCCATGAATCTCAATCTCAAGGGCGCAGTCGGCGAAATCGACATCCTCATCTCATCAGTCTCCGAAGTCGCACATGACGCAAAGGAAGCCTTTTCGTCATCGGACGACACGGCTCGCGTGGCAAAATCCGGCGGCAAGTCGATCAGCCAGTCTATCGAAGGCATGAAATCAATCAAGGCTACAGTCAGCGACACGGCCCGCAAGATACGCGAACTCGGCGAATCTTCCGCCCAGATCGGCGACATCATCAATGTCATCCGCGATATCGCCGACCAGACCAATCTGCTCGCTCTCAACGCCGCTATCGAAGCGGCACGCGCAGGCGAAGAGGGCAGGGGCTTCAATGTCGTCGCCGCTCACATCAAAAAACTCGCCGAACGCTCCACCGAAGCTACCAAGGAAATCGAACGCCTGATCCGCAACATCCAGAAGGAAACCGAAAAGGCTGTACTCGCGATGGACGAGGGCGTAAAGGAAGTCGAAAAGGGCACACACCTCGCCGACCAGGCAGGCACCGCGCTCGAAGAGATCGTCGATTCCGTCGACAAGACAAGCTCACTCATGCAGCAGATTTCCATCGCCACCGAAAAACAGACTAAAATATCCGATAACGTCCGCACCACGATGAGCGACCTGCGCGACGTGTCGCAAAATGTCACCAAGATCACCCGCGACCAGCAGGACGGCATCTCCCGCGTCAAACAGGCATTCACACGCCTCAGCGAAATCTCCCAGCAGGTCAAAAACTCCACCGTCGAGCAGAGCAAGGCCGGCAATCAGATTTCCAAGGCCATCGAAACTCTTAACGGTATCGCTACACAGCTTTCCTCGGCTACCGAAGAGCAGGACAAGGGCTCCAACCAGATGGAACTCGCGATGGAAAACATCAACGTCCGCGCCCACGAAATTCAGGAATTCACCAAAAAGCAGAAAGACGAGGGCGAAAGCGTCAAACATCAGGTCGAAATGATGAAAGGCATCACTCAGAAAGTCACCGACGCGACACTTCTGCAATCGCAGTCATCGCATAGAATCGTCGAAAAAATGAACAATGTTTCCAAGATCACGCAGGAAGCGTCAAGCATGTCCGAAATCGTCAACCAGCGCGCCATCCACCTCGGCGGCACCGTCGACACGCTCGAATCCATGCTCGATCAGTTCAACCTTCGCCCGGGCCACGAAAAGGTTGCATCCACAGGCCTCTCCCTCGTCGACGAAATTTGATCTTCCGCCGCCGGGAAACCGATTCAGTCGTATTTATGTCTACTTGCCAACCATCAGGCGCCATTTTCGTCGCCTGATGGTTTGTGGATTTTATCAGGCATGGCTTATCTTCAACCCGAGCAGGGCTCGCGCCGCCCCTGAACCGGCTGATCAACTCCGACAAATGGAAATGGCTCGATGCTCAACACTCAGACACCGGTCAAAGTGCTCGTTTCGATCGCAGACAGCGATCTGAGAGGATTTGTCGCGCCAATCATCCGCCAGCTCAATTATGATCTGCTGTTGCCTGGGGATGACGAACCTCTGATCAACGTCGTCAGCCGCCACTCGCCGGATGTCGTGATACTGCACATCGACGACTCGCCGTCGCGCGCGACGATCGCGCTCAGCCGTCTGCTTGTGCAAAACCCCATTCCGGTCATCCTCATGACTTGTGACAGGGATAAATATGAAAATGAAATCATGCGGGGACTGCGTCTCGGGGCTGTAGATACTCTCGATATACCGTCCGGTTACAGCGATATGTCGGTGCTTGTCAGACAGCGTATCGGCCGCAAGATAGCTATGAATGCCGGAGCCACTATCGAGCAGCGTTCACGCCTCGATGTCAAGAGCGCGGTTTATGATCTGAAAAATGTTGCAACGCAGAGGCCTGACGAAGAAAAGGTAAAACATGTGGGTGGCTATTATCCGGAAATCGAAATTGCAGGCATTGCCATATCCACCGGCGGCCCCACGGCGCTGAGCCAGTTCGTGCCAAGACTCGACCGGGATTTCCCGGTGCCGGTCCTTGTCGTGCAGCACATTATCCCCGGTTTCCTGCCGGGCATTATCAGCAGGCTGTCTTCGACGTCCCGGATCGCGGTATCGGCTGCCGAAGATGGAATGGACCTGCTGCCCGGGCACGTATACTTCGCGCCGGACGGCATTCACCTGAAAGCGGCTCGCACGGCAAAGGGCAGACTCGTTGCCCGGCTCGATGACGAACCGCGCGGCGTGATTTTCCGGCCATCGGGCGATGAACTTCTCACGTCGATCGCCGAAGCCTCTCCGGGCCATGCGCTCGGCATCATCATGACCGGCATGGGGCGTGACGGGGTAGAGGGCATAAGGGCTATCAGAAAATCTGGTGGCGTGACGATGGCGCAGGATCAGCGCACGAGTGCCGTTTATGGCATGCCGAAAGTCGCGACCGACGCGGATCTGATCGACATTGTAGTATCTCTCGACCGCATTGCGGCTGAAATGCACAGGGTTGTGCTGTCGCATAACTCTGTCAGAAATAGCGATACATGAGTCATTTTTTGTGAAAATACGTCATTCAATTGATTCTTACCCGTCGAGCACATAGAATTACACGGGATATGCTGAATATTTACTGACCTGAAGGCAGTCGTTGTTTAGGAAAATGTGACAAATCCTGAAAAACGTATTGTCGAAAAACATTTTTTCGGAAATATGCAAGATTTTATGAAAACAGACGTCCGTAATTGTGACGGGTGATGTAAAGATGGAAGGTGGCCGATGGCAGCCGCGAAAAAAACTGGAAAAAACGAAGACCCGAATTTCAAGATGATCCTTGATAATAAGAAAGTCAGATTCGATTTTCATATCCTTGAGACTTATGAAGCCGGAATAGTCCTTGCCGGATCGGAAATCAAGTCGATCAGGCAACGTGCCGTAGTCATCAACGATGCGTATGTGAGAATCAAAAACGGCGAGGCGTTCATCATCGGTATGAAAATTTCACTCTACAACAAGGGCGGAAAATTTTTCAACCATGAGCCATACAAAGACCGCAAGCTCCTACTCCATCGACGCGAAATTGATGCAATAGTAGGAAAAGTTCAGAGAAAGGGGTTGACAATACTCCCAGTCAGCATTTATATAAAGGACAATCGCGCGAAACTCTGTATCGGACTTGCGAAAAGTAAGCAACAATACGACAAGAAGCAGGACATTATTGATAGACACGCGACCCTGGAAGCAGGGCGGGAAATAAAAAGACGATCAAGAAACATTGGTATGTCGGGGGACTGACCGTAACAACATAACTACGAAAGGGGGGGCGTAAGGGTTCGACGGGGTTGTATCAACTCGCCGGTTGCAGCCGAGTTTGCCGCAGACTCGTAAAAAAGGCGACAAACAAGTTAAGTGCAAACAACGAACTAGCTCTCGCTGCTTAATAAACAGCGACATCGCCCGCGCTGCCCCGACCGAGCGCGGTGTCGGTGACGTCAGGTTGGTGCCGCATCCTGATATCTGATACGGAATGCGAAAGATTTCTCAGGTCAAGCGGACAGGTATCCTGCTCACGGGAGCCCTGCGAGACTGAAATCAAATTGTGAGATAAGCTGTAGACGCTGACGGATTGGCTTCCCCGGACGTGGGTTCAATTCCCGCCGCCTCCATACCCCCGTATGACTATGACAAATGTATGCAGACACGCAAAGCCTGCGCGCTCGCTGCTATTTGTAGCCGCACTTATATTTCTCGCCCTTAATTCACGGGTCGCGTCGGCTGCAAGTCCATCGAGCGACATCAATGTCGAGATAAACCGCGCGCAGGGCTCATCCTTCATTAAATTCAACTTCGGGCAGCCGATAAAAGTTGCATGGTTTTCCCTCACAGCTCCGGACAGGCTCGTCATCGATGTATCGGATGTTGTCATTGCTGAAGTGACGAAAAATATAGCAGTCGACACGAGCATCATACATCAGGTGCGCATGGCGCAGTTTTCGACCGATCCCGAAGTCGTCCGTATCGTAATTGACTTGAAAAAACCGGTGAGACTTGGTGTCAATGCCAATGAGACGCTCGGCACGGTGACGGTTTCGGAGAGCGCGGGAGAAAAAAGTTTCCCGCAGGTGCAGGTTTCGCGCTCCCTTGAATGGATAAGGATCAAAATCCCGTTTGAAATAATCCCGCAGTACACCCAGCCGGTCGCGAATGCGGCTGGCGTAGCCATCGATTTCCCCGGCTATGCTTCGGGCGGCGAAAAACGCAGTGAGATCAACGACGGCATAGTCGAGGCTGTTTCCGTCAAACCATTCGGGGCTTCGACAAGACTTCAGATCGAAACTCTGCTGCCGGCCAGGACTGAAATCTACCGCGACGGAAATTCCCTCGTCATCAGCATCAACCAGTATTCGCTCAATGGCAGGAAAATCTGCATCGATCCCGGACATGGCGGCAAAGACCCCGGGGCTCAGTCGAGAGACCGCCGCACAAATGAAAAGGACCTGGTACTCGATATCGGGCTCAGACTGCGAAGCCTGCTCGAACGCGCGGGCGCCGAGGTCATCATGACACGCTCCGATGACACATTTATACCGCTTGATGAGCGCGCTGCCATTGCCAACAGGAATTCGGTCGACACTTTTGTATCCATTCACATCAATGCTCTTGAAAATCATGGAGCCAAGCTTTCCGTACGCGGCACGCAGATGTACTACAGGGGCGAAAAATCATATCCGCTCGGTCTCACCATGCAGCAAAATCTCAGCGGCATCCTTGGCATCGGTGACTTCGGCGTGATAGATGCCAACTATCTCGTGCTGAGAAAAACAGTCATGGAGGCCGTGCTGGCTGAAGTGGCCTACATATCTCATCCGGCCGATCTCGAACTTCTGAAAAACGAAACATTCCGTGAAAACGCCGCCCGTGGCCTCTTCAATGGTCTCGAAGCCCATTTCGGCGGTACGGGTTATGCCCTTGCGCCAATGGGCTTGCCATCGTCGCTCATGGCGAATCTGCCTAAATCACCGCGCAGGACTAATTACGCAAACTCTACCAGGGTCAAATCGCAAAAAGGTAAAATCGTCACTGAAAATAATGGCGTTGCCGCCGGCAGCGCCCCAAGTGATCAGCCGCGCAACTATGTCGAGAGAGCCCTTCCGGCAGAAGAGACACGGTGATTTGCCCCTGAAGGGCTTGTATTTGCGAATCAGCCGGGGCGCCCCCCGGCTTTATTTGTATGCTGAGCTGTGACATACATCACGCCGTAACGGATTATGCCATGTCATTTACAATGCGCATCAAATAAAGGTATAATCTTGCTCACAGGGCGAAAAGGGATTCAATATGTCTGAAATAAAATCAGGTAATACACTGGCATCGATTCTTGCCGAGTGCATCTGTCTCGTGGACAGGACGCTTGAATTGTCGGACCCTGTTGTGGCTGATCTCAAATCGGGAAACAAGCATGACGATATGGTGCCGAGAGTGATTTCTTTTCTGGAATCGGTGGAAGCGATCAAGCCCGTGTGCGACTCGATCCCGATCAAAAACGGTGTCATGCCACCGGGCCTTGCCGGATCGGACCGTGAAGAATCCGAGCGGCTTTTCCCACAGCTGATCGAAAAACTCCAGAGGCTCGAGCGAAACGAAGCTGTCATAATCGACAAGCTCTCGGAAGAACAGGCTGGTACGTCTAACAAGCTGGAGTCGGTCAGAAACGCGAAAAAGATATTTACGGAATTTGTCAAAAGTCCGAAACAGGCGCCCCGTTTCTTCGATCGCGATGCCTGAGTCGAAATAAAAGCCGGACCAGTTCCATATTGACATTACTGGTATGGTGTTATAAATTTGTTTAACTTGGATCATAACCCACAAAGGGGATGGCGCGCGTGCTCGAAAAACTCGAAAACAGCCTTTCTTACATAGCGGTGACCAAAGCGATGGACGCTGCGGCGCTGCGGCAGAAGACGATTGCGCAGAATCTTGCCAACGCAGAGACTCCACATTACAAGCGGCTCGAAGTGAATTTCGAGGACACTTTCAGACAGGCTCTTGAAAAGTCACCCGCGAGGCTTGTGGGATTCGCGACTGACAAACAGCATATCCCGATCAATCCGCCGACCGAAATCCGGGGTGTGCGCCCTTCCATCTGGCGCGAGAACGATACCTATTCGCGTGCCGATGACAACAATGTGGAACTAGACGTCGAGATGGCGGAACTCGCTAAAACCCAGCTCACTTATGACGCGCTTACCGAAGTGATCTCACGCAAGTTCAAA
Organism: uncultured bacterium; assembly: GCA_964595945.1. Classification (GTDB taxonomy): domain Bacteria; phylum UBP15; class UBA6099; order UBA6099; family JAJRTR01; genus CAZQSL01. The sequence goes on along the minus strand of CAZQSL010000004.1, from coordinate 45,288 downwards.
GGTCTCGGAAGTGTCATGAAGGTGGTGTAATCAATGAGTGACTCAATGTTCAAATCAATAGACGCAAGCGCATCGGCGCTCACGGCCCAGCGATTTCGCATGGACATCATCGCAGGCAACCTTGCGAACATCGACTCTACTCGTACGCCAGAGGGTGGCCCGTTCAAACGCCAGCTTGTGGTATTCGCGTCGAAGGGCGAGGAGACTTTTCGCGAGTTTCCATTCCTGCCGGAAAAAATCAAATCAAAAATTTCCAACCCGGGCGACGGCGTCAAGGTGCTCGAAGTGATGAAAGACCCGTCCGCGCCAAGACTCAGATACGAACCTGCTCATCCGGATGCCAATAACGAGGGCTATGTGGCCTATCCCAACATTGACTCCGTCAAGGAAATGGTCGACCTCATCAATGCCTCGCGCGCTTATGAGGCGAATATCACGGCGATCAATTCGGCCAAATCGATGTTCAAGTCAGCACTGACGATCGGAAAATAATCCGGGTATCCGACGGACATGACATGGTGTCATCATGAAAATTGACGAAATAGGCACGATAATACAGTCGGTAGGACCGATCAGACCAAGTTCGCCGCTGCCGTTCGAGACGGACGCGGCGGAGGGGCAGCCGGCAACTTTCGGCGAAATGCTGAAAACCGCCGTCGACAAGGTCAACACGCTACAGACCAATGCCCGTGAGCAGGAAGTCAAGCTCGCAATGGGCGAAGTCGCAAACGTACACGACGTGATGATCGCTCTCGAAAAAGCAAGTCTCGCACTTCAGTTCACGCAGGCAGTCAGGGACTCGGTCGTGGACGCGTTCAAAACATTGATGCGCACCGCCATGTAAAATAGGCTCGATCGCGGCCCCCCCGCCGCAGGCAGGGACAGGCCGGAATATCCTGGAGAAACCAGATGGACGAACTCAGATCACGGATCAACAAGCTGACTCAAAACGCCACCGAGTTCTGGAAAAAACTGAACAGGAACCAGCGCATTGCACTTGGAGCCGGGCTTGGCATCATCCCTCTTGCCATCCTCGCGCTCATCATTTTCCTCGCCGTCAAGGCTGGATCGCCCGACTATGCGACACTATTCACCCAACTCGAATCCGAAGACGCTGCCGCCATCGTTGATCAACTGAAAAAAGAGAATACCCCCTACGAACTCGCCAACAACGGAACGGCGATAATGATCCCCAGAGACGCAGTGTTCGAGACCCGCATACAACTCGCCGCCCAGGGCATCCCCGCTGGCGGCACTGTCGGATACGAGCTTTTTGACAAGACAAAACTCGGCGTCACCGACTTCACGCAGCAAGTCAATCTCCGCCGCGCGATCGAAGGCGAAATCTCCCGCACCATAATGGGACTCGACGCCGTCGAAAAGGCCCGCGTCATGATCGTGCAGCCCGACGAATCCCTCTTCGTCGTCAACGAGCAAAAGGCTTCCGCCTCTGTAGCTCTAAAAATCAGAAAAGGCAAAAACCTCACTCAGGAGCAGGTCCGCGGCATCGTCAACCTTGTCGCCGCTTCGGTCAAGGGACTTGATTCCAAAAGCGTTGTCGTCGTCAATTCATCGGGCGAAATACTGTCGAACTTCGACGAACGCGCAAAACTCGAAGAAAAATTCCGTCTCACCGAACTCCAGCTCCAACATAAAAAATCAATCGAAAAAATGTATCAGGACAAGATCAATGTCGCGCTCGCCAAAGTGTTCGGCGAAAAGAATATCGTCGTCACCGTATCGGCCGAACTCGACTACGATGTCCACACGACGGAAGACGAAGTCTACGAACCGGTTGTCGGCGACTCCGGCATACCGCGCAGCCAGCAGACGATCGAGGAAAAATACCTCGGCACTGGCACCGTCCCCGAAATCGGCGTGCCGGGCACTACTTCCAACATACCCGGATACAAGGGGCTCGCAGAAGGCAACGCGCAGTATAACCGCAACGAACAGACCACCAACTTCGAAGTCACGCGCCGCCTCGACAAGAAAGAGAAAAATCAGGGCGACATCCGCCGCCTCTCGGTCGCAGTCATGCTCAATGTGCCCGAAGACAGCGACGTGAAAAAATATATGACGACCAAAAGAGTACGTGACGTACAGGCAAATGTCGTCGCAGCCGCCAATCTCGATACGAACACCCGCGGCGATCAGGTCTCGGTCATCCCGATCCAGTTTACCGAAGAACCCAACCCCCTGCAGGCCCAGTATGAAAAACAGCAGATGTGGGAAGAACGCATGAAGTGGTTCTCCATCGGTCTCGTCGTGCTCGCATTCATCGCCGTCATCGTGATCACTCTCCTCGCGCTCCGCCGTATGGTCGTCGTCGAAGAAGAACCGGTCGAACCGGAACCCGAATCATTCCCGCTCGAAGAAGCGATCCCGGTGGAAGAACTGCTTATCCCCGAAATATCCGACGAGCAGCGCCAGCGTGAAAGGGTCAGGGAAGAAGTCCTCCGCATCATCCATGACGACCCCGAAGGCGCGGCGCTTATCATACGCTCATGGCTTTTCGACAACAAGGAAGAACCAGTCAAACAATAAGCGACCAGCCCGCGCGGGACGCGGGCATACACTACTGCTCATCTCTGATAAAGGTGAATCATGGCCAAAGCTAAAGAAGAAAAAGAAAGAGACTCCGGACTGAAAAAAGCTGCGCTGCTGATGGTTGCGCTCGGACCGGAAATCGCCGCACAGATATTCAAGCACCTCTCCGACAGCGAAACCGAGCATCTCACGCTCGAAATCGCATCTATCAACAAGCTCACTCCCGAACGCAAGGCGGCGGTGCTCGAAGATTTCTACAATATGGCTGTCGCAAAAGAGTATATCCTCTCCGGCGGCATCGACTATGCCCGCGACGTGCTCGAACGCGCCCTCGGCACCGGCAAGGCCATGGATGTCATCAACCGCCTGTCCACATTCCTCGATGTCGCGCCTTTCGACTTCGCGCGAAAATCCGATTCCAACCAGCTTCTCAATTTCCTCCGCAACGAGCATCCACAGACAATCGCACTCATACTCTCTTACCTCAACTCGGCACAGGCGTCGCACATCCTCAAAAACCTCAACGATCCCGCCCTCCAGGTCTCTGTCACAAAACGTATCGCTCTCATGGACCGCACCAGCCCCGAAATCATCAAGGAAGTTGAAAAAGTACTCGAAAAGAAACTTTCAATGGTACTTTCACCCGAATATACCGAAGCAGGCGGCATCCCCGGCGTCGTGGAAATCCTCAACAGGGTCGGCCGGCGCACAGAACTCGACATCATGGAAAAACTCAGCGAAAACGATCCCGAACTCGCCGAGGAAATCAAAAAACGGATGTTCGTATTCGAAGACATAGTCAAGATCAGCGACCGCGATCTCCAGTCACTGCTCAGGCAGGTCGAAAGCGCGCAACTCGCGACCGCTCTCAAAAATGTCAAGGACGATGTCAAGGACAAAGTACTCGGAAACCTCTCGAAAAGAGGCGCGGACATGCTGCGCGAAGACATGGAATTCGCCGGCCCCGTCCGCCTCAAGGAAGTCGAAGAAGCACAGCAGCACATCGTCAATACCCTTCGCAGCATGATCGAGTCCGGAGAAATAGCCGACTACAGGTCAGAAGGCGCCGACTCGCTGTAAATGCTGACACAGGACCGGCAGCGGACAACGTCCGTACCGGATCACGGGGCATCTGCCCTATAACCCGAAAGCGCATCATGGCATGAGGATTATCAAGAGCGATATCACCGAACAGAAACCCCCCGCCATTGCCCCAATGGTGTTCAGCCAGTTTTCCGATGACGGTATCTCGATCATCAGGACCGGCGACATGCACCACCTCGACGAGCAGGCTGCCGCTGACCTTGAGCGTGCGCGCCGCGAAGCGGAGCAACTCCGCATCGACGCGGCTCGTGAGGCTGAAAACATCCGCGAACAGGCGCGCCTGGACTCCGAGCAGATACTCGCGCGAGCCCAGCAGGAAGTCGAACAGATACGCCAGCAGAATATCCAGCTCGGCGAAGCCGCCAAGAAAGACGGCTATGCGTCCGGGTTCGCGGCCGGCGAAGAAGACGGCTATAAAAAAGGTTTTGAAGACGGTTATGTCAAGGGCAAACATTCCGGGCTCGAAGAAATGGCCGGATCGATCAACATGATGGCTCAGGTCATCGAAGAACTTAAAATGTTCCACGGACAGATACTCGCCGAATCCCAGAAAGAAATCGCACGCATGGCACTCACTGTGGCGCGAAAGATACTCAACAAGGAAATCATGACTGATCCGGCCACGGTCGTCGCTGTCGTCAAGGGAGCGCTTGCCAGGGTGGATTTCAGAAAACAGTATATCGTCCACGTCAATCCCCTCGATCTCGAAGTGATCAAAAACTCCGCGCAGGAAATTCGCGCGATGCTCGAATCATGTGAAACTCTTAAATTCCTCGCCTCACCGCAGGTCGCTGCCGGCGGCTGTGTCGTGCAGACTGAGGGCGGTATGGTGGACGCGCAGATCGACAGGCAGTTCACGGAAGTCGAGCAGGCCGTGATGCAGGCTCTCGATGTGGACGACGAACAATATGCCCGGATTGACGAAGACGACAGTCATGCCTGAATAATGCCGGTGGTCCCTACCGCCGGCACAATAAAACTGAACAACCTGTAAATGAACAACATAACGCTGAATCAGACAATTCGTGACTTTGAAAATGTCGTCGGGAACCTCAATCTCGTCAAACAGATGGGGCATGTCTCCGACGTTATCGGCATTATCATAGAATCAATCGGCCCCCATGCGTCTATCGGCGAGTTTTGCAATATCCGTACGCGCGACAGAGGCAGAGTCATCCCCTGCGAAGTGGTAGGCTTCCGCGGCGAAAAAACGTTGCTTATGGCTTTCGGCGACATGCAGGGCATCAGCCCCGGGTGTGAAGTCGAAGCATCAGGCCGGCCACTTTCGGTCATGATATCCGACGATATCATAGGACGTGTAATCGACGGACTTGGCAATCCCATAGACGGCAAAGGCCCGATCGCCGGAGTGCTTCCCTATCCAATCTATGCAAACCCGCCTCATCCCATGCGCCGCCGGCGCATATCTGAGCCCATGCCCCTCGGCATCCGTGCGATCGATGGCCTGCTCACTGTCGGCAAAGGCCAGCGCCTCGGTATTTTTTCGGGTTCGGGCGTCGGCAAAAGCTCGACAATGGGCATGATAGCAAGATTTACGAAAGCTGACCTCAACGTCATCGGGCTTATCGGCGAACGTGGCCGCGAAGTCCGTGACTTTATCGAGCGCGATCTCGGCGAAGAGGGACTTTCGCGCTCCATCGTCGTAGTCGCCACAAGCGACCAGTCGCCGCTGATGAGACAGAAGGGCGCATATCTCGCTACTACTGTCGCCGAGTATTTCCGCGATCAGGGCAAAGATGTCGTCCTGATGATTGACTCGATCACGCGTTTTGCTTTCGCGCAGCGCGAGATCGGGCTCGCTACTGGCGAGCCTCCCACGACGCGCGGTTACACCCCTTCGCTGTTCTCCACTCTGCCGAAACTGCTCGAACGCAGCGGCATGGGTGAAAAGGGCTCGATCACAGGGCTATATAATGTCCTCGTCGAAGCCGACGACATGAACGAACCTGTCGCCGATACGGTACGTTCGATCCTTGACGGCCACGTGGTCCTTTCCAGAAATCTTGCTTCCAAGAATATCTATCCGCCGGTCGACGTGCTGCCGAGTATCAGCCGTGTCATGACAGAAATAGCTTCTGACGAGCATACGCAGCTCATGCGGCGCTACCGTGAAGTCCTTGCCATATATCGTGACGCCGAAGACCTTATCAGCATCGGCGCATACGTCAAAAACTCTAATCCCAAAATCGACTATGCAATCTCGAAAATCGAAGCTGTCAATGCTTTCGTCAGGCAGGGGCTTTTCGAAAAAGTCGAATATGAAGACGCGCTTCGCACGCTGAAGGGAATATTCGCTCACTGATGTTCAAGTTCAGACTTCAGTCCGTCCTGAAATACCGGCAGTTCCTCGAAGATATGAAAAAGAGCGAACTGGCTTCGGCACAGGCAGAGTATCAGAAGCAGGTAGAGCGCGAACATTATCTTACCGGACTGAGGCTGAAATACCGTGAAACTTTGCGGGAAGAGTCTCAGAGGCAGGACATTGACATTAACAAACTGACATTCATTCAGTCGTACATACTCGAACTCGAATACCAGATCGCGCTGCAGAAGCGGCGCGTGCAGCAGGCGTATGAGGCAGTCGTAAAAAAACAGGAAGAACTCGTCGAAGCCCGTCGCGCGAAGGAAGTGATGGTCAAGGCGCGCGAAAAGGCTTTTCGGAAATATCAGCAGGAGGAAAACCTGCGCGAACAGAAAATCCTCGATGATGTCGCGTCTGTCAGATATGTAAGATCGGCAAAACATCTCGACTCTACGGCTGCAAAAGTATAAAATGGATAGATAACGATTCAGGAGCGGGGCAGTATGCCTTTTGATGTGAATTTCAGAACTCACCCCGGTGAATGGGGGATCACGAAAATGATGGAGCGCATCGAGTATCTCACGGCGCGTTTCGACAGTATGATCCCCAAAGCTCAAGCGGAAAGTGAGTTCAGGGCCGAACTGAACAATTCTCTCAGTCAGCAGAAAGTATCTGCATCTCCTGCCGCCGCGACGGAAGCCGGGCTTGAGACGGGCAGTCTTATGAGCCCGCAGCAGCTTCTGTCATACAGCCAGGTTTACTCGACGGGGGCAGGGTATCCAGTACTCGGACAGACGGTTGCCGCTGATAATCTCTCAAACGGCGGTATCGACATCAGCCGGATCATCCGCGCCGCATCCGAAAAATACAATCTCGACCCGGGCATCCTGACCGGCATTATCAAAACCGAATCCAATTTCAATCCCAATGCGGTATCCTCAAAAGGCGCGATGGGGCTGATGCAACTGATGCCAGGCACCGCCAGGGATCTCGATGTCTCGAATCCTTTCGATCCCGAGCAGAATGTCGATGGCGGAGCACGCTATTTCCGCATGATGCTCGACCGTTTTGGCGGTGATCCGGCGCTTGCGCTTTCGGCCTACAATGCAGGCCCGAAGGCGGTCGAAACATACAAGGGAGTGCCTCCGTACTCCGAAACTAAGGATTACGTGCAGAAAATCCTCGGGACTTTGACACAAGACGAATGATTTTCGGTAAAATATAGTCTGTCCCGAAAACAGCACCCCGCCACAGGCGCTTGCCGGAAATGTTGCGGCGGGCGCCAAAGCAAATAAATAGTTTGGGAAGGTATCGAAATGGCAAAAAAGCCGGCAGCCAATCAGCAACAGCCTCTACTTCAGGCGGCACCTGAAAAACAAAAGGGTGGCATGCTATGGATGTGGATTGCGCTTGCGTCTGTTTCTTTCCTCCTCTTCATATCGGTGCTGCACATGTCAGGTGCACTTGCCGGCGTCGAGGAATCAATCTATCAGGGCACTAAAAATGTGCCGGTAATCGGCGCTGTCACCAAGGGTTTTCACAAGGACCCGCTTGCAGGTTATACCGACGAAGGCAAAATCGAAGTCAAGGACCTCATAAGGGATCATATCGCAACGGTCCGCAAGATGGAATCGTTCAGCGGCGAGATCAAAAAGATCGATGCGGCATCGGGCCAGATCGACGAACTCAATCAAAAAATCGCGCAACTCGAAAAACAGCTAAAAACCCCGAAAAAACCAGTCGATGAGGAAGAACTGGAAGAAACATCAGCAGGCGCTGCATCGGGCGTTGCACCGGCCGCAGGAGGAGCGCAGGGCGCGCTCGTCGCTTCTACACCCCAGATGACGATTACTTCGGCAAAAGGCACCGACTATAAAGTGGTTTCCAAAATCCTCGAAAAAGTACCGGTGGAAACCGCTGTGGAAATACTCAACAATCTCACGGATGACGAAAAAGTCAATGTACTTTCAGGGATGAAAGATAAGACAGTCGCGGATATCATGGGCGCTCTCGATCCGGCAAAAGCCGCTGAAATCGCCCGCGCGCTCGCAAGGGCGAAGTCGAAGTAGCCAAGCCCGCCGATAGCCCGCATGGACCCTGATTCGCGAGCCGCAAATATTTTGCGGCCAACCGCTTTACATCATGGGTATGTGTTCTGGTATAATAGCCAGAGTGAACCCGCTGTAACCGGCATGCGTTGGCGTATATTGCGGCCATCCGGTATGCCATTGCAAGAGTGGGCTGGGGGCAAGAATCCGCTGGCCCCGCCAAGTGATGATAAAAGATAAAAAATATAAAGAGTAATTCACCGGGAGGTGATGCAAAACTACAACTTAATAGAAAGGAGGTGACGTAGGTGCAAGCAAACGAAATGCTACTGTCGTTATTTAACAATCGGCAGACATCGGCACTGGACGTACTTCCTCGCACGACCGAAGCGCTGACAGGTGGCACGTCGACAGCGTTCCAGGATATGTTTCGTTCGTCCTACCAGACATACGATTACACATCGGCGAACGCAAGAGACGCGGTAACTACGACGGATTACAACGCCGACAGAGCTAATGCCAGGCTGGAAATGTCGCGTAGCGAATACGCAACGCGCGACACCGGATACAGCACTGCAATGAGCACGACACAATATGCCCAGCAGAACCGGCCGGCACCACAGGCTACGGAAAGCGTGCAACAGACTCAGTCAGGTGACAATTGCCAGTCACGGACGGCCGCGCAGGAGCAGAGCGAAAGCGAAGCTGACGCAGCGGCGATGTCGGACAGGACGCAGAAACTTCAGGCTCTGCTCGACAAGATCGAACAGGAACTGGCAAAAGACCCCGCCGAGAGAGACGAAGCAACAATGGACGCGGTGATGCAACTGCTCGCGGCCCTGCTCACGTCGATCTCAACGACTGACACTGATGCAGCAGACCAGACCGGACAGGCTCTCCAGACCACCGATGCAGATTCAGATGCCCTGACCCTTACGATCGCTGTCCCGCAAGACAGCGAACTGATGCAGTTGCTTCAGCAACTCGCAGGCACAGGAGACATCACCCAGCAGACCGGCGATAGTAGCGGCAACACTGCGCTCGACGCAAAATCACTGCTGGCAATGCATCTACAGGCTGACCCGCAACAGGTCGCCGACAAACTTAAGGAGGTAAAAGTACTCCTGAAGTTGTCAGACGACAGCGGACTTCTGATCCCGCTCACTGACATGGCAGCAACGTCAGAGACCCAAACGGGTGACGAAAATCAGACGGCTTTGAATCTCGCACTTCAACTCACCCAGGGAGAAGACGGGGAAACCCTGACTCTCACAATCAGCGCGGAAGCTCTCGAATCGGCTCAATTTGTCAATCTCTCAAAGATTGACTCCTCCGGCAACGTTCAGACCGCCGGAAGTACAAATGCCGATGCGGCAAGCTTCGAACTGACTGTCCCGATCGAGCAGCTTATGGCTGCACGGGAGATGACAGCAGTCTCGAACAACGCCGCTGCCATGCAGGACAAGGCAGCAGAGAATACGGTCGCCGTGATACTCGAAGCGCTCGGTATCACACAAGAGGAACTTGCGGCATCATTGACCTCCGGCAAAGCTGAAGGAAAGACTTCGAGAATCGGCATACCGCTCCAGATCAATCAGGACGGAACGGCTACCGCCGAAGCAGCTGAAACGATCGTCACGTCGGATGTGGTGGAAACACAAAAGGCATATCTCGACGCTCTGGACAAGCTGACGCTCGCCAAAATGATGACAGACGCCAAAGCAAACAGGTCTGAAATCTACAAAGAGCTGCAGAAAACTCTCGAAAACATCAGCACTGACACTACGGCCTTTGCGGCGCTCAAGACGGGCAGCGGATACAACTCGCTGATGCAGGTGATCACCGGCATCACGGACGCAACCGCAAAACAGGCTGATGAGTGGGCAGCAGTCACGACAAAAGAGACGCTTGTCTCCAACACCGCGACTGCGAAAACTGATGAGTCTTCATCCTCCCGAATCGCCTTCCTCGGAAGGCTCGAATCGGCGGAAAAAAACCTCCAACAGCTTGTGTCGAACAAGGCCGATGCCACGACCACACGCAACCAGACAGCAGCAAGAAGCATGCAGGAGAATGTGATGCACCAGATCAATCAAAAGGTCTCATATTCTGCACTTAACGGCACCGGCGGCGAAATCCGCATAGCACTCCGTCCGGCCAATCTCGGCGATCTCCACCTCAAAATCGCAACTGAAAATGATGTGGTAGTAGCCAAATTCACGGCTCAGTCTCAGGAAGTCAAGGCAATTATCGAAAACAACCTTGGCCAGCTCAAAGACTCTCTGCAGCAACAGGGCCTGAAGGTCGGAAAGTTCGAGGTCAATGTCAATACCGGTGGAGGCAACTCCAACCAGTACAGCAGTGACGCTCAAACCGGCGACACCTACATGTCGCAGTACGGCAGTGCGGTCGAACTCGATGAAGATGGGATGGCTACCCCTCTCGACGATTCGACTACTAGTCTCTACGGTGGCTCCGTAGCACAGACTGGCGGCTCGCCCGAAAACGTGAACTACCTTGCCTGATTTACCGGCAACACACACACGCTTATTATTATTAGGAGGATTACATGTCAATCACTGATATCATTAGTGACTATTCGATAAACGATATCACTAACGCTTCAAACACAACCACTACCGATCTCGATAAAAACGCTTTTCTGAATCTACTCGTCACGCAGCTCAAGTATCAGGACCCGCTCGACCCGGTCAAAAACGAAGATTTTCTCGCTCAGCTCGCGCAGTTCAGCAGCCTTGAGCAGATGACTTCGATGAACACCAACTTCTCATCTCTCCTCTACACACAACAGGTCGCCCAGGCCACAAGCCTCATCGGCTCTACGGTCACTTACGTCGACAGCGATTCCACCGTGGTTTCCGGTGTCGCGGAGTCAGTAGTGATCTACAACAGCACTCCCTATCTCAAGGTGGGCGAAGATGCCGTGCCGCTCGATGGCGTGCTCAGCTATACCCAGGGCACCAATGGCAACCTTCTGAGTGAGGCGAGCATGCTGATAGGCAAACAGGTTTCATGGACTGATACATCCACGAGCACGGTGAAATCAGATGAAGTCATAAGCGCGGAAATCGAGGATGGTGTGGTAGTACTCAATCTCTCAGGTGGCTCTTCAATAAAGTTCAGCGAAGTTACGGCCGTTTCCAACGTATCGTAATCAGCTGGCAAGCGTGTGAACATCAGGGCAAGGAAAACCGTAAAGACACTAAGCAAGTGAGGAGGTGACGTAGATGATTTCCAAGACTTACGCTAACAGCGTGATCAGAGCCGAAGTGCCACGCACGGGGCAATTGGGAGCGCCGGTCGCACCGGTCGCGACCCCACAACTGCAAACTGGCGCGGCGAAATCGGACTTTCAGAAAATACTGGATCAGAAAACCGGCAGTCTTAACTTCTCGGCGCATGCGGTCAAACGCCTCTCGCAGAGAAACATATCGCTCTCGGAAACCGACATGACACGCCTTTCATCGGCGGTCGACAAGGCTTCCTGCAAGGGAGCGAGGGAATCACTCGTTCTCCTCGACAACATGGCTTTCGTTGTAAGCGTCTCCAACCGGACAGTAATCACGGCAATGGACCCGGACGGGATGAAGGAGAACGTAGTGACACACATCGACAGCGCCGTGATCGCCTGACGATGAGCTCTACAGGCCATTTGGGGCTGGACCTCACCGAGGAAGCCCCCAATAGATGCCGCCGAGTGACAGAGGCGGCAAACATTAAATTCAACTCACACGGAACAGAGGGTCCGTCGAGACAGCAAAAGGTGTGTTCGCTCTAGGGTAACAGACCGATTGGATTCAAATCCCGCTGATCTCAGAATCCCCTCCACAAAGATGACCGGCAAGGGGAGGGCGCATCCCGCAGGGGATGTACCCGTCACCCCGGCCATGCCGCAGTGTTGCGGCCTGGACAAGGCTGCATGCAACCGGCCGGTTGTCCTACCGTGTGCCATCTCTCGGAAGGAGGAGTATATGAATTCATCACTGTACACCGGTGTGCTTGGGCTACAGGCTCACCAGACCAAAATGAATGTTATCGCCAATAATATCTCCAACGTCAGCACCTACGGATTCAAAAAAGGCAGAGCGACTTTTTCGGACATCCTCAGCGCTACCTACAAGGGCGCGACTGCCCCTGGCGGCAACAAGGGCGGTACGAATCCCATGCAGGTCGGCTATGGCGTAACAACCACGTCAATCCAGAACATCATGACTCAGGGCCCCACCGAAACGACAGGCCGCGCTCTCGATGTCGCCATCGACGGCTCAGGCTGGTTTGTACTCGAAGACGGTTCCGGCAGCCAGGTATATACCCGCAACGGCAACTTCGGCCTCGATAAAAAAGGCAACCTCGTCAACACCAATGGCTGGTATGTCCAGGGCTGGAGCAATGTTTCCGTAACCAACGACCACGATTTCAAGATCGACACCACAGTCCCCGTTGACTCGATCAATTTCGCGATCGGCGACAAACTCGCCGCCCAGGCCACAAGCCTCCTCACCCTCGCCTGCAACCTCAACGAAGACTCACGCTCACTGATCGCTGACGGCATCGACCCCAAAGAGGGATTTGCCACAGCCAATGACAAACTCGTCGATCTCTACAACAACGATGAAGTCAATCCGGAAAGCCTCGGACTTCGTGAAGGCGACTGGATCGAAATTCACGTCAGCATCACCGAACCTTCCTCTGACAAACAGGTGACCGTCGGCCAGACAGCTAATGTCGGCACGGGCTCACTCGTTTATTCGGGTGCGGGAGTCGATGTCTACAGATACTCCGGATACATCGATTCCACAAAACTGCCCGCGATCGATCCCACACTCACCGCACCGGCCGGTGTCACTCTCGACGCCGATCCCTCGACCAGCAGCCCCAACAACCTCACGGCCGGTCAGTGGACCTTCGACAGTACATCGGGCATGATGTACATCGCGGTACCCACGGGCGATACTCCTGACAACACGGTCGTCAACTATTCGATCCAGCACTACGAATCATCGACGCTTCCGATGGAATCGGACAAATATCTCTACTTCCAGATCACCAACGACACCACGATCGGTGACCTCCAGACATCCATTCAAAACGCCCTCAACGCAATGGATTCGCAAACCGGCACACTCAACGCCGAAGTCGAATTCGACGCCGACGAAGGCACATTCATCATCCGCAACAACGATACATCCGGCTCGGGCGACCTCAACAACCTGTCAGTCGACATCAACGCTGTCTCCGGCTCCGGCATCCGCCAGGGCTACCTGCTCAGAGAGTCAAGCTACCCGACACTCGTCGGCACAAGACTCGGCATCACCAATGGCGGACTCGCTGGCGTCATGGGTCGCGAAGTTATCGGCACAGTCGACTATCAGACGATGAACGCAGCCCTCGACTACGGCTCAGTCGTAGGCAATGCCCAGATCTACGCACAGGTCGAACGCACCAGACTCGAACAGACCTACAGCGCGGGATTCGGCGGCGTCCTCGATGTCAACACCGCTGGCGACTGGGAAGGTTACACCGGCGCTTCCAACGACCTCAAAATGGTCGGCGGCACCGAACAGCTCTCGGTCAACGGCACCATCTGGTCGCACGTCAACGCGTTCACTGGCGCAGCCAACGAATACGTCATCTCCACAGGCGCCAACGGCGCGCCCGCCGTCATCTTCAATACAGCTGACGGCCTCCAGCCAGCTTCAGGCGCGGAAGTCGTTTTCACCTACCGCACCGACGATCCGCCGAATGTCCTCCTCAGCGCCGGCACCGACTATGAAATCGACACATCCTCGGGCCTCATCACCCTCAAGTGGAATGACTCCTCCGCTAACGCTTCTTTCGGCAACAAGGGCTTCACCGGCACACTCCGCGTGACAGCGGACTACACCACCGAAGACCGCAGCCTCACTCCCCCAGGCGAAATCATGAACAGCCGCTGGGCTGACTTCGCCCAGGAACTCGCCGACGTAACGGAAGGCGGCTCCGGCCACGCCCGCACCAGTTTCAACACCATGTTCGCCGCGATCAACGACACTGTCATCTCCGATCAGGCCACATCGAGCACACCGACTGAAAAGGAAACGACAAGATTCCAGTCAGCCGAGACTTACCGCACTTCGGTCGATGTCTATGACTCGCTCGGCGATGCCCACACAGTCGAACTCGTCTTCACTCATGTCGGCTCCAACTATGACCTCGTCAATCAGGACAGATACCAGAACCGCTGGTACTGGCGCGCCGAACTCAGCTATGACGATGCCCTCGCATTCGACAGCATGGACTCCGTCCTCAACTCCTCGGCAGTCGCCAACAACCACGGCACGATTACCTTTAACGAGTCAGGTCTTATCCAGACCGACCTGCTTGGAGCCAACAACGGCCCCATCGTCTTCGACTCATCCCCGATCGGCGCTAATGGCGCCAGCACTCACGCCACCGCGCAGACCAAAATCGAACTCAACTTCGACGGCCTCGGCAATGCCGAAGACGGCGTGACTCAGTACGCATCCGAATTCACCACCAGAGTCAAAGAGCAGAACGGCTGGGAAATGGGTATCCTTGATTCCTTCGCCATCGATTCCAACGGCATCATTCAGGGCACATACTCCAACAATGTCGTGAAACCCATAGCACAGATAGCCCTCGCAATGTTCGCCAACGAAGAAGCTCTCCAGAAAGTCGGCGGCAACAATTTCATCGCCACGGCCAATACCGGCACGGCGCATATCGTCGCCGCGGATGTTGCCGGCTCCGGCACTATGATCGGATCGACCCTCGAATCTTCAAATGTCGACATCGTTACGGAATTTACCGAAATGATCGCCACCGAACGCGGATTCCAGGCCAACTCGCGCATCATCACCACATCAGACGAAATGCTCACTGAGGTCATCAACCTCAAACGCTGACAGTAATTCAGAATGAAACCGTTAACTTCAAAAGCCCGCCGTAACCGGCGGGCTTTTTTTATTGATACAAACTGTTATACCAAGTTGCGGTCATACAAGTAATAGAAAACGGTACAAACGGGAAGTGTTATAAGCGATGAGAGTTTTTGAAAGAGGTGTGGAGGAAACTTTTTGCAAAAAGTTTCCTCCACGCATTTTACTCTTTTGAAAGCTTTTTGGTATCACAGACAAAGGTACCTGTTTCTGGCATGGACAGGAGCCAACGCAATTCATGTCCAGATATTTCAGAAACCGGATGATGCCATCACGAAAAAGCCTGCCGTGATGGCCGAGACGGCGAAAGCCCATTTCAGCGCATAGACATAACAGCGATTGACCGTGTTGCCGGCGGTTACTCTCCGGACTTCTATATACGGTACGGGAGCACGCCTGTACCAGCCTTCCACCGTGACCTCCGTACCCATGAAACGCTGCGTGCGGAAAAGCCCGAACAAAAACTCGAATATGCGGAACGGCTGAGCATAGTCGAGGAAAATATAACCGGTAGCATCCTGCATCACCATGTCTTCAGACCAGATAAGGCCCGGTACCCCGCGGCCTATAATCTTGCCCTTGAGGGTAACAGGCACGGGGCGCACCGCGCTGACTTTGACGTTTTTAAGGAGAGCGCTGACAGTCATTTCGTGCCACGGGCCGTTGCGATACGAAAACAGAAGGTTGAGGGCATAGGCAACGCCGAAACAGATCGGAACGGCTGCGAAATTGGCTCCACCGGTTGCGAACGCAATGGCGAGCCCTGCGGCTGCTCCTGCGAGCGGCAGCAACATGACGAGAAGATCGACAAGAAATTCATCCCAGTAGCTTTCGGGTTTTGTTTCGTTGAAAACAATGGCCGGCTGCTGGCCATAGGCCTGGGCCTGGCTGGCGAGGGCACGGATACGTTTGGCGGGCAGGGGATGCGTCGAGTTGAGTTCATAGAAAGTGGCCCACGGATTCCACATGTCCCATCGCATGGCGCCGGCAGCGTTTTCGACAGTGACAGAGCCACTTGCGAGACTCGAAATCGCGAGACTTTTAGCGGCGATGGGATCGAACACGCCGAATGTCTTGATAGCTTCCGTGGCGCTGCGACGTCTGGGCTGGTTTTCGGCAGGTTTTTCTTTCTCCATGCCGGCGAGGCCATAGGCGATCTTGACGAGGGCGATGGCGAGGGCGTTGGGCATGGCCGTCTTTTCGCCGCTGAATCTGTCAGCCAGATACTCGCGGACACGTGAGATATAGAGGACAATGTACTGGCTGATCAGATATGCGATGTAGGCGATGATGATGACGGCAAACTTGATTTTTGCGCTGTCGCCGCGTCCGCCGCGTGAGCGGCGCAGCATGTCGTATATGTAATAAAGCAGCACCGGCACAAATCCGGCAATAGTCATGATGAGTATGTCCCAGTGGCGTGCGTGTCCGATTTCGTGCGCGACGACGGCTTCGAGTTCTTCGGGGGAGAGGATGTCGATGAGGCCCTGAGTGATCACGATGCGGGCGTCTCGCGGAGAGCGGCCATAGGTGAAGGCATTGGGTGTGCCGTCATGGATCATGCCGATGCGGGGGAAAGGCATATTTTCGAGTTCCGTCGTCTTGCTGATGAATGCGACAAGGTGTTTTGGAAGATCGTTTGTGCCGACCCACGTCATGCCGTTGAACCATCTCAATGAAAGGTCCATCATCCACGGTGCGATCAGGAATTGGACAATCGTGAACACAAGGGCGAATGCGAACGCGAAATGTATGCTGATATTTGTGTAGATGGTGACAGCGGCGAAGACGACAAAAAGCAGTCCGTACAGGGCGGACATGGAAACGATGGAGCTGAGTGCGAGCCCCCGAAGATGAGGCAGAGCCGCGCGTGCGGCTATCACGGTGGCCTGAGTCACGGATGGATATGACCGGGAGGATGGGTGTCTGTCGCCGGGAGTGGGTGGGGCGGGCTGTTGCATGCGCTCGGCGAGCCGGGTCTTCCTGAAGTCATCCATGACTTCCATGTAAGGGTCGAGTTTCCCGCCGAAGGCTTTGTTGATCTCGGTGAGTTCGCCCTTGTCGAACCATATTCCGTGGCACTTGCCGCACATATCGATGAGTGGCCCCTTGCCATCGAGCTTGCCATTGTCCATGCGCGGATTGGCGCAGCGGGGGCATGGCACGCCTTTCGCGATGCCCCCGGAAAGACCTCTCCTGATGGCTTCGTCGAATTTTTTCGGATCGTCGATGAAGAAGTAAATCTCGCCGCCGTCAATCCAGAATCCATGACCCGCAGGGCATATATCGGCGATCACCCCGCGCCGTGTCATTATCTGTACGAGTTCGGTGCCACATCTCGGGCAGTTCATTGGCGCCTGTTCCTTTCATCTGTTGATGACTGATCTCATTACTATTTTACAATTCACTATAGCATAGATTCATGCAGGATAAAATGAAAATATGATGCGGAATCCAGAAAATTCTAATAGTATTTTAACATGTGGGTAGCATGTCCATAACAAATTCATAATAGGATGGGATCAGGCGATCGATACAGTCGAACATGGGAAAGGAGAAACAGGATGGCGAAATCATCTGATACATACGCATCACAAAGATATGCGGGATCGCGGAAATTGCTTTTACTGGCATGTTTTGTGCTGATTGCGATATCAGCAGTCACCGGATCGGTGAATTCGTATGCAAAAAGCGAATATACCATGGGCGTGTATTTTGCCGACGGTTACGGGCAGGATGCCGAACTCAAGAAAATGGTTACGGACATCGCCAAGGTGCTCGTCACCAATCAGGAAATCAAAATCACGATGAAGTGGTTTACCGATGAAAAGGAATACATGACGGCGATTAAGAAAAACGATTTGGATTTTGCCTATTCCAACAAGCATGATCTGCTGTTGCCGTCGGTGAAAAAATCCGGATATGAACCCTTCCTCGCTCTCGGCATGTTCGGCAATCGAGAAAATCCGATATGTCTCTATGTGGCGCGCGACCGCAATATCACGAGTTCCGCCGATCTCAAGGGACTGACGCTTGCGTCATACTATACCCGTGAGGGGTACTACAGTCTGCGCCAGATTTTCAAAAAACCGCCTGATGCCTTCCTCGGCGCCATTGTGCCAAAACACAAGGGGCGTGAGGCTCTCCAGATGCTTGTGGCAAAAAAGGTCGACGCAGCGTTTATCCTGCGCACCAATTACGACATGCTAAAGATGATGAATCCCACACAGGCCTCGTCGGTGAAAAATATCGGATGCACGAAGGATTATTATGATCTGCCGTTCCTCTATTCGAAATCAGTGCCGGGGGTGGATGTCGGCAAGTTTTCAGCCGAGATGAAGGGGATTTTCAAACATCCCGCGATGGCGCAGCACAGAGCCATCGTATCGACACTCAAACTTAAAATCATAGATGTCAGCAAAGCCGACTACGACCCGATCATTTCACTCTATGAAGACGCCGAAAAAAATGGATGGGAAAAAGATTATCAGGCATGGCTGGCTAAACAGTCCGGGAAATGAGTATCGCCGGGGTTATATCCGGGAAGACATGTGGCTCGATGGCTCTTCCCTGTTACGGTTCGCGGTGATCAGGAGTTACTATGTCTTCTTCGAAGATAATTGCCTGCTGGCTGCGGAGTTCGGACTGGATCGCAGAAGTGATATCTTCGCAGTCTTTACCCGAATTGAGCGCGAGAGCCGCCGCCACACCGCCGGCCTGGCCGACCGCCATGCAGGTGGCCATCACCCGTGTCGAGGAAAATCCGGAGTGGGTGACGGAAATGCACTTGCCAACGGTCAGCACGTTGTCAGTGACAGTGTTGAGCAGTGACCGCAGCGGTATGTCATAGTGGCCTGTGCCGCGCAGCATCGTGAAGCTCATGCCGCTACTGTCCGGCAGGTGTATATCCATCGGAAACGCGCCTTTGGCGATGGCGTCGTCAAATCGCGATGATTCTGCCACATCGTACTCATTCATCACGTAGCGGCCCGACAGACGGCGGGTTTCACGTACTCCTATCCGCTCGGCGATGCGGGTGAGCCGCGCGTTGGAAAATCCCGGCACGCTGCTTTTGACAAATTTCACAAGTTCGTCAATCTGTTCAAGAGCTTCGGCGGTGGCGGCGGTAATATCAGATTGCGAAAGGCCGCTGTATCCGGTCACGCGAGTCGTATTGATCAAAACTTCTCCCGGGCGCGTAGTGCCATACAGCAACAGTCTGTCGCGTTTTACGGAAAGCCGTCCGTCAGTCCGTGCTTTCGCGACATGGCTGAAAAATCCCGACACTCCGGTATATGCCCGGTCGAGCACCGTAATATCCTGCGGCATGTAAAATTCATCGGGATGTGTTTTCTGGTATTGTATGATCGAAGCCGTATCGACATTGTCCATGAAGAAAATGAGAGTCATGGGCTGGCAGTCTTTGTCGATCTCCATCGGAGCGCCCGCAGCGAGGGTGAGATCGCCGTTGCCGGTTGCGTCGATGAAAAAACGGCCGGAGATTTCGACAAGCTCACCAGAAGTTCCTTCGAAAAGTGCGGAAGCAGCTATGGAACCATTTTTGTTTATGTCGAGGAAACGATGGCCGAGCAGCAGATCGATGCCGGCTTCGCGGAGGATGCGTGTGAGTGTGATGCGGAGCGAATCAGGATCGACCGGGGTGACTGACGAGGCGAACCCGACAGGATCGGGAAGGTGTCCGGGGGATGCCCCGGCGGCCATGAGACGCTCGACGAGCGATTGCGCGAATCCGCCAATGACGCGTCCGGCGGGTGAGTGAAATGTGAGCAGCGGGCCGACGAGTGATGTGACGGCAGTGCCGCCGGGTGTGTGGCTCTGCTCGATGACGCAGACCGATGCGCCTGTCCGCGCGGCCCCGGCAGCGGCGGCGATGCCAGAGAGTCCTCCGCCAGCTATCACTATGTCATAAGATGGTTTCATAATTGCCTCTCGTGCGCGCGTGCCGGTCCGGATTCCATTGCAGGAGCCGGGATTATAATCATATATTGTAGTGCCGGGCGTGCCGGTAAGGCAAATGGCTGGGGGGGGGAGTGTCGTCTTTCCGGGATAATCCACTATCATTTAATCCGGAAAACATGGTATCATGGATACAGTATCACAAACCGGGAAGCATCTCTGGAAATATGGGGGGGCGGGGATGATTGAAAACTATTCTTTTCCAGAAGACAGTGTTGTTTTGCGAAATGCCCACTATTTGGACGTGGTAGAGGGTGTGTTGCGTGGCCCCGATGACATTCTTGTCGAAAATGGCCTGATCCTCGACATGGCGCCGAACATCAGCCACGAGAGGAGAAAGGTGATCGACTGTTCGGGACTGACCGTTTCTCCGGGGCTGATAGATTGTCACTGTCACATTCTCAGTCCGTACATAACAGAGCAGAAGGGTTTTCCGGGCTTTTGGGCGGTTGCGCAGATGCGGCTCAACGCAGAGTGCGCCCTTGCGGCCGGCATCGTGTGTGTGCGCGACATGCTATCCCCCTTCAAGGTGGTGAGCAATTTCAGGCGGCGGTGTGCTTCAGGGCGTATCAAGGGGCCGGATGTACTGATTTCAGGTGGCATTTTTTCGACACACGGCGGGTATCCCCAGGCGCTCAAACCACTGCCTCCGAAACTTGCCGCGATACTCGGGCAGGCGAAGTACGAGCCGCAGTCGCCGGAAGAGGCCGCCACACTTGCCCGGGCGCTGATTTCGTCCGGCGCGGATCATGTCAAGCTCGGTTATACGAGCCGTTCGCGCCGCTATACCGATGGCGTGAGGACTCCTGTCATAGCCGATGATATTTTTCTGGCTGTCTGTGCCGAAGCCAGAAAAGCCGGGCGCAAGACAAGCGTCCATCATAATTTTGCCGACGACTTCAACCAGCTTCTCAAGCTGCGCCCGGATTCGCTCGAACATGTCGTCTATGACCGTGATCTGACCGACGGCGAGATATCCACTCTCAAGCGCAGTGGCATCGTGATGGTGCCGACTCTTACGATCAACGATTCGCAGGCGCGTTTTGAGGAGAAGATCGGATTTCTGAAAAGCGATGTCTCAAAAAACTATCTTGATCCTCATGCCCATGAACATCTGATGTACGTATGTTCGACCTGGACTGATTTCAATGGCGAGAGCTACACGGAATCGATGGGCTATCCCCGCGCGAACAGGTCTGTCTACGCAACTATCGAGCGCAACGCGTCACGAATGGTGGCCGCCGGGATACCGATGCTGGCAGGCACCGATTTCGGTGCGGTCGTGACATGGCCGGGCGAACTCATCGACGAACTGCTCAGACTCGAACATGTGGGCATGACGCGTGCGGCGGCTATCAGGGCGGCGACCAGTGATGCCGCGTCGTTTGTGGGACGTAATGACATCGGATCGGTTACGCCTGGCAAAAAGGCATACTTCACCATCATCGAAGGCAATCCATTCGATAA
Source organism: uncultured bacterium (assembly GCA_964595945.1). Lineage (GTDB taxonomy): Bacteria > UBP15 > UBA6099 > UBA6099 > JAJRTR01 > CAZQSL01. The sequence continues at coordinate 23,860 of CAZQSL010000004.1, read as the reverse complement.
TCTCGATGACTACCGCAATGTTCGATACGTATCCAAGGGCGTGAGATGGTACCGACCAACCCAGAAGCGGGTTCCGGACTTCTGGCCGGGGCGCAGCGTGCTTTTCCATGATCACACTGCCTGAACATCATTTGGACATTGCTGCGATTTGATATATAATGTTGCCGAAAAGTCTGCGCAAGGGAGCATCTGGATGAGCAGTCCGGCAGTCGCGATAACCATCAGGCTCTATTCCACTCTGCGGGAAAAATTCGGCTGCGAAATTGTGCAGTGCGAGGCCCGCACCGTCAAGGATGCCCTGAACTATCTCAAGAAGCATTTTCCGCCGGAGGCCGCGAAGGCCGCCGTGACTAGTCATATTTTCCTCAATACCAGCAGCATCGCTTTCCTCAAGGGTGTCAGGACGCCGGTCAGGGAAAACGATGTTATCCATATCCTGCCTCCAGCCGGCGGCGGATGATCATCCGTGATGACACTACCCAGCCTCATACATGATCTCGAATCCACTCTGACGGGATGCGAGTTGAAGCTTTGCGAACCCCTGTCGCGCCACTCGACCTTTCGTACGGGCGGCATTTGCCATGTCATGGTCGTGCCCCTCAGTTCCGCTGGAGTAGCATCAGCCGTTCGCGCGTTCGCGGCGCTTTCCGCGGATTTCCTGATACTGGGCGGCGGCAGCAACATGCTGTTTCCAGACAGTGGGATTTCGTTGCCTGTGCTCAAGGTGGGACGCAGCCTGTGCGATTTCCGGATCGACGGCGACACAATCGAATGCGGCGCTGGCATATCACCGGCCCGGCTCAATGCTCTATGCGCCGCAAACGGGATCAGTGGCTTCGAGCCCCTTTCGGGTATTCCAGGCACGCTCGGCGGCGCCGTGTGGATGAATGCCGGGGCTTTTGGCTCTTCTTTTTCCGACTTTGTCATCTCAGTATCAAGCATCTCTCCAGAAGGGGACCCTGTCCCGCATCAGGCTGCCGAACTCGCTTTTGCATACAGGTCAAGCCTGTTCCAGACCTCATTGTCAGGGCATACGATAACGGGAGTCAGACTTGCGGTCAGGCAGCGTGCTGACCGGGAAATCATTGTGCAGAGGACCGGCGGGTTTGCCGTGGCGCGGAGAAACAGGCAGCCAGCCGGGTATTCGTGCGGCAGTTTTTTCAAAAACCCTCCCGGCGCGATTCCGGCAGCCGTACTTATCGAACGCTCGGGACTGAAAGGGTTTTCGATCGGCGGCGCGAAGGTTTCTGAAAAACACGCGAATTTCATTGTCAACTACAACAACGCGACCACTTCCGACATCCTTGCGATTGCGGATCATGTAATGTCGCAGGTGTGGAAACATTCGGCGGTCATGCTTGAGCCAGAAGTCAGGATCATCTCTGGCTGAAGCCATGACTCCAGATATCTGGAGAGTCACATGTCCGGTCACTATACATACGAAATCATTCCGCTCGCACGGATCGGCGCCATCGAGCCCATGTGGCTGAAGCTGAATGAAATCAGCTTTGATGTTAGCCCGTTCTTCAAGGATCACTATAAAAACCAATCTTTCGAAAGCAGGTATAATCGTATAGTCGCGAAGGGGGATGATGCGGTGCGAATCGAAATCGCGCGCGACGATTCCGGATGTCCTGCCGCCTATTGTGTCTCATCGCTCTGTCCCGAGTCCGAAGGAGAGGTCGACTCACTGTTCATCGAATCCCGTCATCGAAAATCCGGACTCGGAGGCTCACTGCTCGATCGCGCTGTCGAATGGCTTACAACAGCCGGGGCGGACAGGGTCAAGCTTTGTATTGTATATGGCAACGAGCCGCTTCTTGACTTTTACGCCCGTCACAGTTTTTTTCCACGCCTGACATATCTTTATCACAGTCCCCGGCCAGAATAGCGGGGATATGGCCTTTTCGGCTTTTATTTGTTATCATAAGCAGGATATCATATCTGGAGACTGCCCGTGTATTGCAGCAAATGTGGGACAAAAATCGCCGATGGCATAACGATATGTTCGCACTGCGGCGCCATATTGAATACTCCGCGCACGCCGCCACCACCCGCGCCACCCCCGCAGGAAAGCGGATATCCGCCTCCGCCGGATACAAGCGGCGTGCCTGCAGGCAATTGCGGCTTCCAGCCCCAGCCTGGCAAGCTGTTCATAGAAGCGGGCCGTCCGCTTGAGTTTCCCTTCAAAGACCCGTCATGGCTCTCGAAATGCCTGCTGATCGGTGTCGTATCGCTGATCCCGGTCCTCCATTTTTCAGTATTGGGATACTTTATAGAAGTTGCCAACAATGTCCGGCGGGGCAATAGTGACGTGCCGTTGCCTGACCTGAAAATCGGGCAGCATTTTTCCGCCGGCTTTCCCTATGCGCTGATGATCGTTTTGTATTTTCTCGCGACCGGTTTTTTGTCCAACCTGTTCTTTGGGGCCTCCATCCACAATCCAGCCTCGATAGAAGATTTGTCTAGCCTGCTGGGCAAGGGGATGTTCGCGGCCTCACTGATGATGGTGCTGAATTTTATTGTCATTGCCTACTTTTATCTTGCGCTGCCTGTCGCGATCCTGGAAAACAAACCATTCGCCATACTGAATCCTGTCAAATGCTTCAAATATATCAAAACGTCATTGGGACAGGCATTTCTGGTGTTTGTACTCGCAATGATACTCCCGACGCTATATACGACTGTCGGAGTTTTGTGCTGCTGTGTAGGACTGCTTGTCACAATCCCGCTGAATTGCCTCGCGACAGCACACCTGACAGGCCAGCTGTGCGCCATCTACGAAACGAAGCTTGCGCAGCAGCCGAAATGACAAGCCGTCATCCCTGCGGAAAACTGTATCTCTACGGTATTGCCGGATGTCCGGACATCACTGACTGTCAATTATCCTTCGACGACACATATATCGGCGCGATAGACGACGACGGGCTGAGTGTCCTTGTATTCAGCCATCCGGCTGCGGGACTCGTACATTCATTACTCTCCACATCCGATGCGCTCTCACTTGTGTACGAGGCCGAAAGTGATTACTCCGACTGGGAATGCGGAGTGCCATTCACGACAACACAAGTCGCCCGATGGCGCATCGTCCCGGAATGGGAGCGCGGCACGATCCCGGCTGAGCCGATGGATATAGTGATAGACCCGGGGCTGTCATTCGGCACGGGACTCCACCCGGCGACCCGGCTTGCGCTCAATGCCATTTCCATGCTGCCGCCCGCCATTGCAAAAGGGGGCGCGGTCGTCGACTTCGGGTGTGGCAGCGGCGTGCTTTCCTTTGCGGCATTGCGCTCCGGCGCCTCGCGCGCAACAGGGATAGACCTGTCTCCCCACGCCTGCATGGCGGCAAATCACAACGCAGAGGCCAACTGCCTCGGAGCGCGTTTCAAATTTGTGCAAGCGGATGCCATGAGGCATCTCTCGATACCAGGCGGGATTGTTTTATGTAACATCAGTTTCGGTATATCGATGCGGATCATAGGGGCTCCACAGTTTCGCGCGGCGCAGCGGCAGGCGATCATCGTTTCGGGTATCCACACCGATCATCTCGCGGAGCAGGCCGCTGACATGATCACCGCGGTATATGGCAACGACGTCATACACGCAGAAGAATCCAACTGGCATTGCTTCACCATCCTGCCATGACGGCCCTGTCTCTTTTCTGCCCATCTTCCCAATAAAATCACATGATGATAAAATGACATGGCTGAATGCGGTAACGAAAAGATTTCGGACTACTGCAATCCACTATATGGAGACATCCCGGATGGAGCATTCCCTCAATGGCACATGGAGTATCAAACCGGATCCCGCTAACAGGGGATTGAAGGACGGGTGGCACGCCCCCGAAACACTTGAACCCCAGATGCTTTCATGGAAAGAGATACAGGCGCCGCTATGCTGGAATGTGCTGCCCGAGTATGAAAGATACGAAGGGGCCATGTGGTACGCCCGCAAGTTCGATATTCCCGTCGATATGCAGATGTCCGATCGTGATGTCAGCATAAGATTCGACGCCGTCAATTACATGTCGCGCGTGTGGCTCAACGGCAACGATCTCGGTGCGCACGAAGGCGGCTATCTGCCATTCGTACTGAACGTCCCGGAAGGTGTTTTGCAACCAGCCGGAAACACCATTGTTGTCCACGCCGAAAACATCCGAAGGGCGGACCGCATACCGGGCGACCTATTCGACTGGTTCAACTACGGCGGCATCGCTCGTGACATTACACTCTTGAGCGAACCCCGCAAGAGGATCGCCCGCGCCTCCGTTTCGACTTCCATCGACACATCCGGCAACGCGTCAGTCAAGGCCGAATACGTCGCAATGGGGGCTTTCGAATTTTCATGGACAATCTCGGAATCAGGCAAAACCGTCACTGAAGGCCGTTCGGCAACATCGGGCAATATGGGCGTCATTTTAGCCACAGTCACATCCCCCAGGCTATGGTCGCCGGACTCACCGGCTCTCTACACCCTCACAGTCACCCCCGACATGCCTGGCGCACAGCCATTCACTACCCGTTTCGGCATAAGGGAGATTCGGACTTGTGGCCGCGACATCCTGCTGAACGGTGAAAAGATACTGCTCAAGGGTGTCAGCCTGCACGAAGAACTCGCCGGATTCGGCCGCTCGATCCCCAAAGACCTCAGGCGTAAGGACGTCGAGGATATCAAGGCGCTCGGATTCAACGCGCTGCGTACATCTCACTACACACACGATCAGGCACTATACGATGCCTGCGATGAAATCGGACTCCTTGTCATGACGGAAATCCCCGTCTACTGGTATCTCAAATACAAAAAAAATACCCTTCGCAATCTCGCCTCTTCCATGATCAGAGACATGATCTTCACATACTACAACCACCCCTCCATCGTCATCTGGTCAGTTGCCAATGAGATCCCTGTCGAAAACGCGGATTGTACAAAAACCATAATAATGCTGATGGACACGGCCCGTTCGCTCGACTCCACGCGGCTCGTGACCTATGTATCAGCCCGTTATGTAATCGACTCCACTCGTCTCGACTCCGATGTGTCCTGTCTCAACTGCTATGTGGGATGGTATTACGGAAAAACCCGGGATATGGCGTCATTTCTCGAGTTTTCACACGCTACGGCTCCGGACAAGCCCTGGCTGATAACCGAATTCGGCGCGTGCGCAAAATACGGTTTTCGCGACCCTGACAAAAAAGAAAAGTACTCGGAGGATTTTCAGGCCGATTTCATCAGGCACTACATTCGTACGATCAATGGCATGGAATGGGCTTCAGGGTGGTTCATCTGGCTGTACCGCGATTTTCGCAGTCCTCTTCGCATGCACAAATATCAGGCTGGCTACAACCGCAAGGGAATCGTCAGCGAAAAAGGCGAACAGAAGCTGATTTGCTCATCTTTCCCAGGCCTTATCAATGAAAAATATGATCCCTATGCCTTTTACACCCCGTTGCTTCTCCCTCTCGCAAAACTGGCGGAAGGACTCTTCTTCGCCGCGGGCATGCCTGTCTTCACCGCACAGCAGAAACGTCAATACAACGATTTTTACACCGATAAAATATGATGTCAAATTGCGTTGTACAAAGTGCAAAGTGCTACGTGTTGCAGGGCGTCCATACAGTACCTGTCATTCTGAACGAAGTTAAAAATCCTGAAGGGGGCGCACAGCGGGCTTCTTCGTTTCGCTCGGAATGACACTTGGTGTAATAGTGATTGTTACGACGCACACTGCAAAACGATGTGATTTATCTCTTTTCGGCAACAAGCAGGAAAACGCCGAAAGTTCTCATTTCACCTGATGCAACTGGGCGGGTGACAGTCGCTGCGTCACGAAACATGACTTTGCCGAAGCCGGCATCCGAGAATACCTGTCCAATACTATCCCGTTCAAACCCCGGATGCTCGAAAGAGCCGGGTTCCGGATGAAAAGCGCCCCCGTCCGGATCGAGATCGGCGATGGCGGCCTTTCCGCCGCTTTTCAGGAGATCGAAAAAACACGAGGCGAGATTTTCCACATCTTTCACGTGATGCGCTGCCATTGCGCTGATGATCAGGTCGAGAGAGCCTGCGGCTACTGAGCCGGAGGCCCTCCCGGTGTCCGGGTCCCAAAGCAGTGGCTGTACGTTGCATAGTCCTGCATGTCCAGCCTTGTCCATCAGTACATCGAGCATCCCGCGGGAGAAGTCGGCGGCGAATATCGTAGCGACTGCGGGGGCGATCGCGAGGGTCAGAAGCCCTGTCCCGGCTCCGAAATCCATCGCAGTCTCCGAGCCGTTGGAGCCCGTGCTTTCGAGTATGGCGTCCGCAATGTCGCGGGCGAGTTTCACGCGCACCGGATTGGCATCCCACTGCATGGCAAGTGCGTCAAATCTGTTTTCCGTGTCCATTGGCGGCATTCCCTCCCGTCCATTTCATAATCACCTGCCGGCGAGTGCGCGAAGGCGTTTGATGCGTTCTTCCGTCGGGGGATGTGTGGAAAAGAGAGATGCCATTTTCGCTCCGGAAAAGGGGTTGATGATGAATAGATGCGATGTAGCCATATTGCCTCCGTGCAGCGGATAGTTGGAGGCATAGCCCTGTATCTTGGTGAGCGCGTCAGCCAGGCCGAGGGGGTTGTGAGTGAGAGAAGCGGCGGTTTCGTCGGCAAGAAATTCTCTCGAACGGGAGATCGCCATCTGTATCATCATCGCCGCGAATGGCGCGACGACAGCGAGTATGAGAAGTTCGACAATGCCGGGGCCGTCATCGTCGCTTCTGCCAATGCCGAAAATGGCCGCCCATCGCGCCATGCTCGCGATCATCATGATCGCCCCGGCGGCGGTGGCGGCGATTGTGGAGATGAGAGTGTCGCGGTTTTTGATATGACCGATTTCGTGAGCGATGACCCCTTCGACTTCCTTCATGTCGAGAAGGCTGAGCAGCCCGCGGGTAACGGCTACAACGCCGCGCTGTGGATTGCGACCTGTCGCAAACGCATTAGGCACATCGACTTGCGTGATGTATACCCTGGGTTTCGGTATCCCGGCCGCTACGGCGCAGCTTGCCACTATGCGGTGGATTTCGGGCGCTTCGCTCTCGCTGATTTCCTTTGCCCCATACGTGGCGAGCACTATCGAATCGCTGAACCAGTACATGAAAAAATTCATCGCCCCGGCAAGGACAAATGCAGTGACCACACCGTATGACCCGCCGACCACTCCTCCGATCAGCATGAATATGCCGAAGAGCAACCCCATAAGGAAAGTAGTTTTCATTGTGTTCATTCCATTCACCTCCTTATCGGGAGTTTATGGAGTCAAGTGGCGATCGTCAAGGCAGGGGCGCCAAATGGCATGTCTGTGCCTCATCCGCAAACGGTGAAAGGACACGCCCAACAGCGGTTTTGCCTAACCGCAACATTACATTGGCAAAAAAACAGCCAGATTGCGGAATATATAATAACCGCCATGCAATAGTGGCGGCAGGAGTGTGCCGACATGGAAAGGCTTGCAAGGTTCGGGGTTTCGATCCCGGAGAAACTGCTCGGGAAATTCGATGATTATCTTGATCAAAAGAAATACCCGAACAGGTCCGAGGCGATACGTGATCTGATCAGGGCCGCCCTCGTCGACGAAGCCGGCTGCGAAGCGGACGCCGAAATGATCGCGGCCATCAGCATCGTCTTTGACCATCACAAGCGCGAGATCGAGGACAAACTGGTCGACATACAACATCGTTATTTCAGGAACATCGTCTCTGCCACGCATGTCCATATAGATGAGCATAACTGTTTCGAGGTGATCATAGTCAGGGGGCGCGCGGCCACCGTGCGCGAAGTGGCGGATCTGCTGATCGGAGCCAAAGGCGTAAGAATCGGAAAGGTCAGCATGCTGACAACGGATCATCCCTGATCCTGAAAAGTCGGGGCGAAGGGCCTCAGAAAGTTTTTTTTGTTCATGCAATCGGCATAACCATTGATACTATATATGAGAAGTCACAACGACTTTGGAGTAAAAGATGAGATTTACTGAAAAAAATGCCGTAACAGTCAGGAATGTATCACTTGCCATGATCTCCGCTCTTGTCCTGGCCGCAACCGCTGTCAACGCCGAAAACCTGAATACGGATTTCTCCAACGCCAAATCATCCGTAACCACGGCCGCAGCTCCGGTCACAACGGGCGTTTCATTTGTAATCGGTGAGAGGATCAATTTCAGTGTGGCGCAGGAAAGAATGGAAAAAGCCGTCGCAATGGTCGAATCCGGTACCCCAGTGCAGGACAAGGAAGTGAGATACCTCGTAGGCGACGCGATTCACGTGCTCAGAGGCCCAAAAGCTGATGCCTCGAACTACAACTATGCGGCAGCGGTTATGAAAAAGGATGCCGAATCAGTCAAGATCGCAAGCGCCAAGATCGATAAGATATGGGATATCGGCGAGCGTCAGACACTCGCGGCCGATGCTTCGACACTCTACGCGTTCAGAATCAAATCCCCCATGCACAGAGCGTTTTTCAGAAATAACGGGAGAATCTATCTCGAAAGTTACAAACTCGAATACACGATCAACGGAAAGACTTCCACAGAGACAAAAGTGGTGAAAGACTGGATCGAAAAAGACAATGCCGTCGATGTACCGCTGCCCGGCATTGCCGAAAGAGCGACCATCGAAATAACCGTCGCGGTCGAACGTTCGGATGTCATGCAGACCATCGTGGAAATCGAAGCAAAATATCCCGTAATCACGGATGACTCTCGCAACCCGTTCTCGTATTCGATCTACAAACTGCGCGATGCACAGTCGAGCATCGAACTCAACAGAGGCAAAAACGAAGTCTCGAAAGCTATTGCCGAAGCAATAGGCGGCATACAGACAGTCGTCACGGCAGTACCATCAGCAGGCGCGCCGCAGCCTGCGTCCATGTCTGTGATCCCCTCAGTTCCGCCAGCAGAATGCGATAGTGTCGCAGACAGGCAGAAACTCGAAGAAATCCTCTATCTACTCGAAGGCAAGGCCGACGAACAGACAGAGGGAAAAAATAAATTGAAAGCAATTATTGACGAGAGCAGGTAGCGACAACCCAAATGCCGTTCATTTGGGAATATATAGAGACACGAGTCAGCCGTGTCGATGAAAAATGACATTGGCGGCTGTCGGCAGGCTCTATGTGTAATGCCCCAGCACATTACACATGGAGCATGGAGCTTGGACTGTTTTCCCAACCGGATATGATCCGTGCTTAGGGGTTCAATGTTTGTCTCACAAAAGAAAAAAGGAACAGGAACGGCGTCACGACGCCGATTACCCATTCCTTCGCTTTGAGCCCGCCCCTCCCGCACCAGGGGCGGCTTTTTTTTACTCTGGCAGTATTTCGGGTCCCGCAACCCCTGACAAAGTAAAATGTGCGTTATGTGCGGCACTCTTAGATGATAGCCAAAAAAAACGTATCCTGCAAGCTCGGAAAATGCCTTGCAAGTATCCTCACAACATCAGATTTCAGGCCGGTTATTGAGTTAATCGTGTAGCATATTTATCCAGCATTCCCCTGAACGTGCCACAATGGCGATCTTGCGGGTGCGATAATCAATGGATTACGGTTTTGCGCAACTAATGATGCCTGCAAGCCTGCTATATTATATATATACAAAAAACGATATATAAGCGAAGGAAGCCGCAAAAAATATTTTTTTATTATTCAGTTTTCTGATTAGCCATGCAATTCTATTTGGAAGATTCTTCGCTTCGCTCAGAATGACAGGCGTTTCAATCAATAACAGGAACTGATTTTGGCTTTATGGACTTATATTCTTGATCGGAACGCCGGAGAGGTTACTCGACGGAACGGTCGAATACGATGTTGGAACCTACTGGCAGGGTTACGGTAAACGTCGTTCCCAAGCCTTCGGCGGAAGTGACGGAAATATCGCCGCCGTGACTTTCGACGATCATTTTGGCGAGCGCGAGTCCAAAGCCCATGCCGTAGGATTTGGTGGTGAACATGGGGTCGAAGATGTGAGTGATAGTATCTGGGGGGATACCAGTCCCGGTGTCTGTTATCGAGATGGAAACGAAGCCTTCCCTGGACTCGGAGTCGAGGGAAATGGTGATAGTGCCTTCGAGCAGAATTGCCTGAATGGCGTTGAGCAGGAGATTTTTGATCAGGATTCGCAGTTGGCTTGGGTCACCGAGCATGTCGAAGCGGGCAGGCATGCGGTTGACATAGGTGATGCGGGAGGAGACGCGAAGCGCGGCGATGACAGAGGCTGTGAGGGAGGAAATGTCGACGAGGATTTTGTTTGGGTCGCCGGGACGTATGAGGCCGAGGAGGCTGTCGATGATGGCGAGGGTTTGATCGATGTTGGCCGAGATGCGGGATAGGGTGTTAAGCGCTTTTTCATCGGAGCTGTCAGTTTTTTTCTTGAGGATGTAAACTGAGTTGGAGATGACGGAGAGGGGATTTCTTATTTCGTGGGCGATGTTGCCGGCGAAGCGGCCGAGGGTGGCGAGGCGTTCTGCGGTGATGATCTGTTCGCGTGCGCGGAGGATTTCGCTGGTGCGCTGGTCGACGAGTTCTTCGAGGAGCAGTTGGTATCGTTCGAGCTCGAGTTTGTCCATTTTGACACTGGTGATATCGCGGGTGGTGCCTGTGACGGATTGGGGGGTGCCGTCATCGTTGAAAGAAATGACTTTGCCGATCGAACTAAGCCACCGCATGTTGCCGTTGTTGTCCGGGAGCCGGTATTCGAGTTCGAATAGTGCAGTCAGTCCGTCTATGTGATAATTGAAGGCGTATTCGAATCGCAATACGTCGTCAGGGTGGAGCATGGATAGAAATACATCGCGCGTGATGGTCGTGTTATCCGGGATGCAGGAATTGGATATGTCCCAGGAGCCGGTGAGTGTCCGTGTAGCGCAGTCGTATGACCATGTGCCGAGCTCGGAATTGGTTATTGCCAGGTCGATGCGTTCTTCGTTTTCGCGAAGCGCGATTTCAGCTTTTGTGCGTATGGCGAGTTCTTCCTTGAGCTGTTTTGTGCGCAGGTGTACGATGCGGGTGAGGCTCCACCATCCGATAGCGGCGATTATCAGAATGGCGATCAGAGGGGAGAATATCAGCAGAAGGGTTCTCGTGGTTTTTTTTCTCTGGTAGTCCTTGTCGTACACGGCGAACCACTTGTTGTAGATAGTGTCATATTCGCCGGTAGCCTTGATGATCTTGATGGACTGGTTGAGGATGGTCAGGAGTTTCTTGTTGCCCTCTGCGACGGCGCAGCCGCAAGGTGTCTGCATGACTACGACGCTGGAGGGGCCAACGTTTTTGATGTGGTATTTATGGATGAGAAACATACCGTTGAGGGTGGAGAGGAGAGCGTAATCGTATTGTTTGCGGGAAAGTGATTTCAGGGCATCGGTGTAGGTAGGTACCGTGATGATTTTGTCAGTGATATTGTTGGAAAGTACGTAGTCATGCATGATTTCGCGGTTTTGCACGACGACCGGCTTTCCCTTTATGTCGTCGATAGAGGATAGTGATGTGCCGCTGCGCGTGAATACTACGTAATTCTGATAAGTGAACGGTATGGTGAAATCGAACGATTTGTCGCGTTCTTCGGAATATATGATACCAGTGATCATGTCGGCTCTGCCATCGGTGACGTCGTCGAGGGTTTGTGACCAGTTCTGGAGTTTAACCCTGATGTCGAGGCCTGATACGCGAGCGAGCGCCTTGATGATGTCAATGTTGAATCCTTTGGGTTTTCCGTTTTCGAGATATTCGTAAGGGGCGAAATTGTAGTCTCCGACAGCGATGATTGTGTTTCCTGCCGGTTTGACATGGCGGGTTGGCATTTTTGTGGCAAGAGATGGTGTGGTGTCGGCATGAATGGCGGAAAAACAGAAAACACAGGCAAGCATCGTTGCCAGGACGCAACGCAATGTTTGTGCCTGTATATGGGTGAGCGAAATCCGCCACATGAAATGCATCACCTGTATTGGGGCGTTACATCATTCCGAATTGTCATTTTATTATAGCAGGAAACGTCGGCAATGCAAAATTACGTATATAAATCCGAATGTGGCAATTATTCGTTCGCAATAGAACCGCATTTCCCTTGCCGCGTCTGAAAATTGCGCACTCAGGATGGGTATCCTGAGATTATGTCCTGTCCGTTTCGCCCCATGCGTTGTCGTCGCCGAAGTAGTGTTTTGCGAGCCGGAGGAGCTCGCGGCAGTATCGCACGCGGGTCGCGCCGAGAGAGATGAGGCGCTCGGCGCCGTATTCCTGAATATGGACAACAACATCCGATCCGTCGGGGCCTCCGTCGTAGGCATTGACCATTGCGCGCAGTTCGTTGATCATTTCAGCCGGGGAGCCTTCGCCGGGGTAGCTGTCGCTGATGCGCACGTGGAATATGCGGCGGACGGGTTGCGACCTGTCGATAGCGGGTTCCGGTGGGGCATAGCTTTCGAGGCTGTTGCAGATGATGCTGACCTCGCGCCGGGCTTCGTCATTGAAGCCGCCATCGCGCTGGCGTGCGTTGACCTTGCCTCTGACGGCGACGATATTGCCTTCGCGGATGTCAGCGTTGTATTCGCGCCGCTTGTCTGAGAAAGCGGTGATGTTGATACGGCCGGTGAAGTCTTCGAGTTCGAAAGAGACGCCCTGCTCGCCGCTTTTTTTCTGCATAAAGTCTCGGCGGGATACGATGCGTCCCGCGACAGTGAATGTCATTTTGTCTTCTATGGAAGGGTCAGCGAGGCGAGCGTATGTGGTGGTGGCTTTTTTGCGAACCCATTCGCGGAAAGGGTCGAGCGGGTGGTGAGAGAGATAGAGTCCGAGGAGGTCTTTCTCGTATTCGAGCAGGTCTTTGAGGGGGAATTCGTCGACTGGACGTAGCGGAGGGTCTGCGAACTCGGTAACGAAGTCGTCGAACAGGCCGGTCTGTCCGGTCGATTTGTCGCGCTGGCAAGCGCGACCGAGTTCGAGCGCTTCGTCGAGGGCCTGCATCTTCTGAGCGCGGTTGCCATCGAAACAGTCGCAGGCGCCCGAGAGGATGAAGGCTTCGATTGTCTTGCTGTTGAGCGAGTGGAGATCGACGCGGCGGCAGAAGTCGTAAAGTGATTTGAAAATGCCGTTTTCCCTGCGTTCGGCAATCAGGGCTTCGATGGCGCCTTCGCCGACATTTTTGATCGAGCTCAGCCCGTAGATGATAGTGTCGCCGTCGGGTTTGAAATTGACGGAGCCGCGATTGATGTCGGGGGGTTTAACGGCGATGCCCATGCGGCGGCAGTCGTCAATGTATTTTTCGGTTTTGAGGTAGTCGCCCTTGACGCTTGTGAGCAGGGCGGCCATGAATTCCACCGGGTAGTGTGTTTTGAGAAAGGCCGTCTGATACGCAATGAACGCGTAGGCCGCGCTGTGGCTTTTGTTGAATCCGTAGCCGGAAAATTTGAGGATGATGTCATAGATGGTTTCGGCGAGTGCGCGGTCGCTGATTTTAGCGGTGGCGTTTTCGACGAACTGTTTTTTCATCTTTTCCATTTCCGCGACTTTCTTTTTGCCCATGGCGCGGCGCAGGTTGTCAGACTCGGCGAGAGAGAAGCCGGCGATGACATTGGCCGTGCGCATGACCTGCTCCTGGTAGAGCATGATGCCGAAGGTGTCGCGCAGGACGGGTTCGAGGAGGGGGTGCATGTAGTCGATTTCGTCGGGTCGTTTTTTGCGGTTTTCGATGAAGGTATCGCCCATGCCTGATCCGAGGGGGCCGGGGCGGTTGAGTGCGTTGAGCGCCGTGAGGTCTTCGATGCAGGTCGGCTGCGAGCGTGAGGCGAGGCTTGTGACTGTGCCGGCTTCGAACTGAAATATGCCGTCGGTGTCGCCGCGGGCGAAGAGTTCGAAGGTTTTTTTGTCGTCGAGGGGGATGGAGTCGATATCGAGCGGGGTGCCGGTTTTTTCCTGTATGAAGTCGAGGGCGTCTGAAATCAGCGAGAGTGTGCGCAGGCCGAGGAAGTCCATTTTGAGGAGTCCGAGAGCTTCGAGGTCGTCTTTGTCGGCCTGGGTGATGATCGCGCCCTTGAGGTTGGCGCTCGTGTAGATGGGGACGTGCTGAGTGAGTTTGTTTTTTGAAATCACGACGCCGGCGGCGTGTGTGCCGACGTTGCGGGCGCGGCCTTCGATCTTGCGGGAAATGTCGAGCAGGCGGCGTGCGTCTTCGTCTTTGTTGTAGAGGTCGCGGAGTTCGGGCGAGTGATCGATGGCGGTGTCGATGGTGACCTTGCTGTCCGGGATCATGGCGGGCACGAGCTTGGCGATACGATCGACGTAGGGGAGTTCGAGGCCGAGTACGCGGCCAACGTCACGGATGGCAGCGCGTGCCTTGAGGCGCTGGAATGTCGCGATCATCGAAACTTTTTCCGCGCCGTATTTCTGGCGGGCGTATTCGATGACGCGCTCACGGCGGCGGTCGCAGAAGTCCATGTCGATGTCGGGCATGCTGACGCGGTCAGGATTGAGGAATCGCTCGAATAGGAGATCGTACTTGAGAGGGTCGACTTTGGTGATGTCGAGGGCGAAAGCGACGAGGCTGCCTGCGACGGACCCGCGGCCTGGACCGACGGGTATGCCTTCGCTGCGCGCGAAACGCAGGAGGTCCCACACGATTAGGAAGTACTCGGAGTAGCCCATTTCGCGGATGACCTTGAGTTCGAAACCGGCGCGTTCACTGATGTCGGCCGTGACGGGATGGTACTTGCGGGTGAGGCCTTCGCGGGTGAGGCTTTCGAGATAAGAGTCGGATGTGAAATCGGATGGGACATCGAAGTCGGGGAGGTAGATGGTGTTGAGATCGAGCTCGAAGTTGCACTTGTCGGCGATCTCGATGGTGGCGGCGAGTGCTTCCGGATTGAGGGGGAATACTTCACGCATCTGTTCGGGCGACTTGAGGTAGAATTCCTGCGACTGGAAGCTGAGGCGGCTGCTGTCGTTGAGTGTTTTACCCTGTTCGATGCAGATCATGACGTCCTGTGCGAGAGAGTCTTCGGCTTTGAGATAGTGGACATCGTTGGTGGCAACGAGCGGGATGGAAAGCTGATGGGAGAGCTCTATGAGGGCGGTGTTGACTCGTTTTTGTTCGATCAGTCCCTGATCCATGATTTCGAGGTAGTAATTGCCGGGGCCGAATGTCGAGTTGTACCAGCGGGCGGCATCGGCGGCGGCTTCGGGGCGTTCGTTGAGTATCAGAGAGGGCACTTCGCCACCGATGCACGCCGAGAGGGCGATGAGGCCGTCGGAATATTGTGAAATGAGCTGTTTGTCTATGCGGGGTTTGTAATAGAAACCATCGGTGTGAGCGACGGAAACGAGGTGCATGAGGTTGCGGAAGCCGGTTTCGTTTTTGACGAGGAGTGTGAGGTGCCAGGGTTTGCGGTCGAATTCGTGCTCTTTGTCCGTGTGTTTGCGCGGAGCGACGTATACTTCGCAGCCGATGATGGGTTTGATGCCGTTGGCGACGGCTTCCGAGTAGAATTTGACCATGCCGAACATCGTGCCGTGGTCAGTCATGGCTACGGAGTCCATGCCGTATTCCTTGCAGGTGGCGATGAGGTTGCGCACGGGCATGACGCCGTCGAGCAGGCTGTATTCGGTGTGGACGTGCAGGTGGGTGAATCGGGTAGGCATGTGGGCGACTCCGGGCGCATATAGGCATACTCGGTCCGCGAGGACTGCCCGGGTGGTGTTGGATGTGCGCCATTGTTCCAAGTTGGGAGTCCGCTGGCCGGCTGTTTATTGTAAATAAGATTAACAGATTGCTGAATATTTTACCACCTGAAAGCGGTGGTGTCATGACAGGCGCGTAGCTAGTGCGAAGGCTTTGAGGAGAGTTGCGCGTGAAACATCACTGATGGCTCGCTCTCGTGCGGCGGCAGCGGCGCCGATTGATTCGCGGAGGGCGGGGGACTGGACGAGCAGGGTGATTGCTTCCGCAAGTGATGGTGCGTCGCCCGGGGCGGCGAGGATGCCATCGGCGCCATGCGTGATGAATTCTTCGGACGATGGTGTGCGGGTGATGATCACCGGTTTTCCGAGTGCCATGGCGAAGGTTGCGGTGTTTTCTCCCCCGGAATGGTCTTTGGCCTTCATCGGCACGACGACGACCGAAGCGGCGGCAAGTGCTGCTACAAATCCGGCAATGGGCATGAACCCATGCCATCTGATGCGGGGATGATTTCGCAGGGATTCCTCGATGGAGTGGCTGATAATATGTCCGTGGAGTCCGGCGATGTCGAGTGCGGCGGCAAAAGTCGCGTAGTCGCGCTGGTTTATGCCCGCGCTCAGCACTGTCCCTCTGAATGTCTCATGGACTTCGCCCCAGTCTGCCGCGTTTTCTCCTTTTGTCATGTGAAGTGCGATTTTTTTCTGGATTTCCGGCTCTATCATGGTCAGGTAGTAGGAAGAGCAGGGCATGAACATCAAACGTTGCGGATCGGCGATGTGCATCAGATACTCGCCGCGCTGCGAAGCGGCATGGTGGAGCACGACCGTGTGCCGGTCGGCAAGGAATCCTTCCAGGAAGCGCTCTTCATAGATCGACTCAAGCCAGCCGTCGAGGCGGATCGCGCTGCGGAATATGTCCTCGTCTTCGACGACGAAAGCCGGGCAGGGAATGGCACGGCGGGTCATCACAGTGTGGCAGATCAACGCCTCGGGCGTTTCGCAAAACACTGCGTCGGCGCCTGTGATGCTGTCGATCAGGCCTTCGAGGGCAGGACGGTTGACACGAAGGCGTTCGACGGGCCCCCACAGATTGCTCAGGACATCCTCGAATCCGCAGTTGGTGAATCCCACTCTGTGACCTTCCCAGTCGATCAGGCGGCCGGAAAAATCCTCGGTTTCGTTATTTATGATTCGTATGTCCATCAGATGTGTTTCCGGGTGATGTAATAATTTTCGATGGCAAGGAAGTCGAGGCCCGAATCGAGGAAGCAGGCGATGGCATCGCGCGGCGTTTCGACGATCGGTTCGCTTTTTCTGTTGAATGAAGTGTTGAGGAGAACGGGTATCCCGGTTATTTCGCCGAAGCGGGAGATCAATTCGTGCAGCCGCTGGTTTTCGGATTCACTGACAGTTTGCAATCGTGTGGTGCCGTCGAAATGAGTCACCGCCGGAAGACTCGTTTTGACATGAGGCAATACTCTGAACAGATGGAGCATATATGGGCTCGTCGCCGGGCCCGCAAAAAAATCCGCTGCCCTTCCGACAGTCGTGACGGGAGCGTAGGGCCTGAAATCCTCCCTGAGCTTGATCTGGGAGTCGAGCCGGGGTTTTGTCCCGGGACGGCGGGGGTCGGCGATGATACTGCGATTGCCGAGCGCGCGCGGACCATATTCGCTCGCTCCCTGCATCCAGCCGCCTATCGCACCCTCCGCCACTTGTTCCGCTGCCACGCATACGATGTCATTGCGTTCTTCGCACACGATGGAGTCGAACTCACGGACTGCGGCAAGTATCTCGTCGTCGGAATAACTGCGTCCGAGATAGGGGTCGAATACCGATGGAGAAAACGGGACGCCGGAAGCGATATGAGCGCCGTACAGCGCGCACCCGAGCGGTATGCCGGCGTCAGTCGCCGCCGGCTGGATAAATATTTCAGTGAATGGCGTTTCGGCGGCGTAGCGGCTGTTGGTGTGGCAGTTGAGGCCGAAGCCGCCGGCGACACACAGGCTGGGGCATCCGGTATTGTCGTACAGACGGCTGGCGATATTCAGGGCAGCGGCGGCACATGCTTCCTGAGCCGCGCGGGCGAGTTCGCAGTGAATGAGCCTGATAGGCTCGTCATGTTTTCGCGGTGAAATGCCGCGAAAGAATCTTCCGGAGTATTCGGCGATGTGTGCGGGATTGACCGGATCGTGTTCGGGGTCGCCCCATGCGGCGAAATGTCCGTGGTCTTCAGTGAAAACACAATCGGGAAACACATCGTCGCGCGTGCCGAACGAAGCGAGTGCCATGACCTTTCCGGCTTCGAGTTCAGAAAAACCGCTGAGGAAAGAGGCTATGCAATACATCGCGCCGATGCCGGTCGCGCGACCGGGTTGTGAGTAAGTCTTGAGCACTTGTGAAATTTTCGTGCCCTCGCCGATGTAGGTGCTGTGCATTTCACGGCTGAAAGCGTGATGAGTGCTCGCAGTGGCAGCGATTTCGTCCGAAAAACTGCCCCACGCGTCGCATACGAACACTGCGGCCCTGTCGAAGGGCGAACAAAAAAATGCCGATGCGGCGTGAGCCTCATGGTGCCCTACAGGCAGGATATTCCTGATGCCGGTTTCGGACAGGCACGCGCGGACAGTGGATTCGTTGTGCCCGAGAGTGTCGAACACCGCGAGGTCGACATCGCAATCCTGCGTCAGGCCGCAGGCGTTCATTACATAGGAAATAGCGTTTTTCGGAAAACTGCCGTCGTGTTTTTTTCGCGTGAGACGCTCTTCGGATATGGCGAATATGCGGCCGTCGTGCCAGATGGCGGCTCCGGCGTCGTGCGAGTGGGAATGAATGCCGAGGATGATCAAGAGCTGCTCCCGCGGGTCACTGGTTTATGGGCAAATCCGAAGGCGCGAAGCTGGTTGATGTGTAGCCCCTGGCATCGGGGATCATGGACGCAGTCCGCACAGGAGGGAGGTTTCACATAATAGGCATGAAGGATATATGAAGACGCGAGCGTCTGGAGATCGGGGGGGGGCGCGGTGGTAAAGGCGGCAGCGTCGATAGGGGCATGCGGGTATACGGGATGTGCGCCGGTGACACAGGGCGGCAGATTCAGGCATTCGATGCCGTGCGAGTCAAACGATCTGAAAAACTCTGCCGGGGCGATGTCATTTTCGATTACATCTTCGAGCGTATAACGGTTGGGAGCATATATCCCTGCGCCAGCTGCGATGATCCAGGCTGCGTGATTTCTGATGAAGGTGGCAGTCGCCTTGTTGAGTTCGATGCGCAGCCTGATGTTTGCTGGCCATTCGGATATCGAGGGCAAAGGTGCCGTTGAGTGGATAGTGACATGATCGGCCAGTGATCTGGGGATGGCAGCGGCGGCTTCTTGCGGCGAGCCGGTGATGATCGTGAGCGCTGCGCCGGGCTGGATGGCGTCATACAATCCGGCAGCGCTGTACGGTAGTGACGAAAATAACACCGAGCGGGCGTTGGAAATGAGATGCGGCATCGTTTCGCAGGAAGCGGCAGGGCCGATTGCCAGAGAGGCGAAAGAACAGGTGGAGAGTTCGTTGACAGCACGTTCGAGGTAATTGCAGAATCCGGCAATAAAACAGAAACGGCAGCGGTCGCCGCGGCAGGGCAGATGAGTGCCGGTGCGGATGAAGTGGTCGAACATTTCCGCGCGGCCCCGCACTTCGTCCTTGATTTTCAGGGGGTTTTGGATAAGCCTGTGGAATGCGGTGAGGTAGGAGGCTGGAAAACGGTTGGTCCAGACATACAGATCAGGGCGGTCTGCAAGCTCGAATGCGCTGGCAAGGTGTGTTACGCCTTCGGCAGGATCGTAGAAAACGCTTTCGCGGTTTGCCCACGCTTCGCCGAATGGAGTGACGTGCAGCAGGTCGAATTCGTGGATGCCGAGCCTGATGAAGAAATCCATGATGCGCCGGATGTGGCGGTAGTTGAACTGATTGATGACGATGTCGACATTGACGATCAGGCGCGGATCGGACCGGGCATTGATAAGTCCCGCGAGGGCCTGGGCGAAGCTGCCGGGCACGCGTGTCTGCGCGTCGTGGAGTCCGGGCGTGTCTCCGTGCATTGAAAATGTTATTTCCTGGAGTCCGGCGCCGACTGCCTTTTCGAGGAAATCAGTATAGGCGAACATGCGCCCGTTGGAAACGGTCTGGATGCGGCGGTAACCGAGTGTGGAGGCAAATCTGAGGATTTCGATGTAATCCGGGTGCAGGGTGGCTTCGCCGCCGGAGAGGATGAGGCGGGTGGCGCCGTTTTCGCGGCCCGCGCGGATTTCGGCCATTATGGCGCTGGCCGGCACATTCGATGAGTTCTGCGTTTCGCTGTCCAGGCAGAAGATGCAGTTGTTGTTGCATGCACTTGTGAGACGCACCCACTGGTGGGGTTCCGAAGAGGCTGTTTCCTTGCGTCTGGTTTTTTCGTCGATCATTTTGGCATCCGGTACTGATATGGTCATGCGAGGTCTCTGATAAATCGGATCATTGACGATGCGAGGAGAAAGGTGATGACCAGAGCAGTGAATATTTTAGGAGCGAAGGGATATGTCCTGACGATCTCCACCTCCGTGTCGAACGGAAAAGTGTTGCGTAGCAGGGCGGTCTGTTCGCGAGTGAGTCCGTCGGAATAGACGGTCATTTCGAGTCCTTCGCGCCCGATCATTTCGAGAAGGGTGGAGTGCGGCACGGCACCTTCGGTGATGTCTCGGATTGTGGTTTTGATGACATCGGTGCGGGGCATTCTTGTTTCGAGTATCTTTTGTGCCGAACCCGCTATGAAGAAAAACATGAATACCGAGCGCAGGCGGCCAATGACGAACTCGCTGTATTGCGGCGTGACGGCGGCTCCGGCTATTGAGGCGATGCAGGCGATGTACAGCACGCGCGCGGGTCCGGGGTGCGCGGCGACTGTTTTTTTTATGAATCCGGTAAACTTTCCATTGAGTATGAAAATCACCGCAATGAAAGCCGAATTGACTGTGTTGGGCGGGATATAGCGGGGGTGCGCGGCGGATGTACGCTGGAGTATTTCATACAATACTGTAAAGAATACGAAGGAGATCAGCACCGGGCCGATGTTTTCGCGTATGCGTCCGACAGCCGAAGAAAAGCCATCCCGAGTTTCCTGAGAGACGAGGGCTCCGCCACTTGCGAGAGAGCGTATCTTGCCAGCGATTTCCTGCAGGATGAGCCACAGAAGCGCCGTGATGAAAATGTTGATGAAAAGATCGAATGACGGGAAGAAAAGGAAAGTGGCGTTGCGCATCAGCGGAGCCGGCAGGGCAAATGAAATGAATGCGAAAAGCTTTGCGTCGCCGGCAGACCACATCGAGAATTTCCAGGCTGCGAACGCGAGCGCGAACGCTATGGCGAAATTGATAGCGGCGGGAGCGAGAGCCGCGGTCGAATAGCCGGAAAGGTGGAAGAACAGACGAATGGCGAGCGTGACGGCCATGCCGATGATGAGTAGCCGGTTTGTGATCTTGCCGTGAATGATGTCCATAATAACAGCCGCCGCGCAGAAAACCAATGCGACGGCGGCAAGCAGGTAGTCACCTGATATGGAAATGCTTGCGTTGTTATTTAGTGTCTGCAACACATCTGAAGCCGATGTCGTTTTGTGTGGTGTCTGGCTGGACGCCGGCCCTCTTCGATGAACGGATGAGGGTTTCGTCGCTTAGGAAGGAGCCGTTCCGGACAGTTCGCTGGCCGGTTGGCGATGATTTTGGGCCTTTTGGACTGGAGCCGGGGCTGGTGATGTAATATGTGCTGTCGAACCAGTCGGCGGTCCATTCCATCACGTTGCCGTTGAGGTCGGAAACGCCATAGCGGCTGTCGCCTGAAGGATATGAGGATGCGGAATTAGTATCTTTCTGTATACCGCCGAGCCGGTTGGCGAGGGCTTCTGTCGGGGCATCGTCACCCCATGAGTATAGTGATTCGGACGGGTAGGGGCCGCGCGCCGCTTTTTCCCACTGCGCTTCGGTGGGCAGTGATCCGCCTGCCCATTTGCAGAAGCTGGCTGCCTGGTGCCACGAAACCCATACGACCGGATAATCATCGTAAAATATGTTTTCATAGTAGGATGAGCGGGTTTCGGATGAGAGGAATTGCGGGCGCGTGCAGAATCCGGCATCGACGCATGATTTGTACTGTTTGTTGGAAACTTCGTTCTTCAGGATGGAATAGTCAGTCATATCGACATCATGGCGGGGCAATTCGTTGCTGTCGCACTTGGTGTCGGACGAGGCGCAGCCCATGACGAATCTGCCGGCGGGTATCGTCACCCAGGGGTTGTCTTTGAAAGTCATGACGGTATTGGTCTTGACGAGGGTGACCTGTTTGAACTGGTTGAAGGCGAAAGCGAAGCTTTGAGGCGGTATGCTGCCGGTGAGAGTCTGACCGTCTGCGGCTGTGACACCCGTGTTGTCGAGCACGAGATACATGTAGGCTTTTTCCGGGGCCTTTGCCGTGAAGACCGCCTGATATTCAGTTGCGCCGTCCTGTGTGGGGGCGGGGGGCAGAGCCACGATGTCCATTATTTTCAGCAGGTCGGAGATGTTTTTCTGGACAGTATCGTCCTTGAATATTTCGGGTGAATAGATCGCGGGGACGTCAAGCACGCGCATGCCGGGGGCGCCGGTGACAGTCGTGACGAGTTCCTTGAGCAGCGGGAGTGAAATGGTGGTATTGTCAGGTTCGGACTTTCCGGCGACGACATCCGCGGAGGGCTCGATGTTTTCCGTTGTAGTCTTGATAGCCATGTTGTCGACGGGAAACATTGCGTAGAGCCTGGCCGATGGTATGCCGGAAGGCGACGACAGCATTATGCGGAGTTCGAAAGGCTTGAGGGTTTCGATCTTTGCGGGGCCGCAAATGGTCTTCGTGATGGCAGGAGCATCGGCTGCCCCTGCCGCGACGGCGCTTGATTCCCATTCGACGAATCCGGAAGGGCATCCGGCTGCCGGCGCTGATGCGGCGGAAAGGAAGCATGCGGCAGCCAAAGCGGCCGGCGTTGCGATTTTTCTGAGTAATTGTCTGTTCATAGTCGCCACCATATTCTTTTAATATTACATATTATACATCGGACCAGATGAGTTGTCCTGTAAATATATGAATTGGACGGCGCATCCTTACAGTCCATCATGAATTTGTAATATACATGATCCAATCGATCCAGAAAAGCAGGTCGGAGACCTCCCGTGCCGCGCATGGCGACGCGCCTGTCAGCGAGGTGTGTGAGAGCAGCCCGGCGGCGCGTGCGAAATTGGCGGAGGAAAAAACGATGCGCGCCGCGTCGATGCGCGCGGGTATGTCGAGCGGGTCGCGAGCGGCGGCGTGTGACGCAAAAGCGACAGCATCGTCTCTATTATGTGTGAAATAGGCGGCCCGGGCGGCATCGAGAGCGAGCGACGCGATAACGCCGGGCGATTTGCTTTTTGCGGATTCGAGGCGTGAGAGGGCTTGCGACAGGATGTGCGCGGCATTTTCACAAGTGGACGCGCTGGCGAATTTTTCGCAGTGTGGAATTGGGTTGTGAGTCATGTATCGTTCATAAAAGGCAGAGAGGCAATTCGCTGGCGAAAGCTCCGCTGCTCCGTATCGCACGGCGTATTCTTTTTCGATGCCGGGACATCGGGGGGAGAGGGCGCAACTGGCGCAGATGGCGGGTTTGAAGCGTTCGGTCAGAAAATCCGCCCGGGATGTTTTTTGTGTCATTGGAGCAGCGCTGATCGAAACGACATCGCCGCCGGCAAACATTTCATAGTCGGATATAAGGCATAAAGGGATTTCCGCGATGGAAATTTTCATGGCTGACAAAAGTGCCGGATTGGCTTTTGCGGTCATTCTGATGGCAGTCGTGAATTCGTCGGCGATTTCAGTCAGCGAAGGCATGAGTATCTGGTGGTTGTCTTTCATGCGGCCGGCGATGCGGGGGACGTTGAATATGATCGAATCCGGCGCGAATGAATTGAGAAACGCAATGATTTCCTGGAGCGATGACAGGTTGGGTTTTGTCAGTACGCAAACGAGAGACAGGGTGAAGCCATGATCGCGCCTGAGAAGCGAAAGGTTGTGGATGCCTGCCACCGTCTGGTCGAAGCTGCCTGCGGAATCAGTGAGCGAGTCATGCAGAGCGGCCGTGTGT